>NZ_JBIMER010000004.1:0-237457 GCF_051262515.1 Arthrobacter arnarulunnguaqae
TCCCCTAGCCCTTCCAACAATCACGGGCTTACCATCGGGCCATGTCTCCGCCCCCTCGATGCATACGCGAAGGCATTGGACCGGCCGAGGTACCACGCCTTCGAATGGCTCAACTCGGTGCCGCAGCGAGGCGTCGGCCCCACCGACCCGCCCGCCGTCGTCGACGAGTTGGCAGAGCTGAGCGAGCCCGGGCTGATGGCAATGCAGTCCGGCCGGTCTTTCGGCTGGGTCATCGGCGGGACCCTGCCGGCTGCGCTCGCCGCCGACTGGCTGTCAGCGCGTGGGACCAGAACGCCGGCATGCGCTTCGCCACGCCGGCCCCGACCGCAATATCGGCGGCCCCGAACGGCAATATCAGGTGGCTTCCAACCCTTCAAATACTCACCGCGCGGCCGGACGGCAGCACGTGCTGACGGCGGCGGGCTGGGATCTCGACCGGGACGTGCTGTGCGGGGCGCCGCGCGTGCGGGTCTTCGTGGGCGCGGAGGGGCACGCGGTGATGTCGATCACGGCTTGTTCGAACGCGGTCATCCGCAGCGTCGTAAACAGTGGCATGTCATCGGCAGTGAGGTGGTGGTCATGCACGGTCATGGTCGGTGTCCTTGCTGGTGACGGACGGGTCAGCGCATCGAGGTTGAATGCCTCGGCGCCGGCAAGGTGGGCGCGGCTGGAGTCGATCGGTTTTTACACCTATCGAGCAGCCGCATTCGCAGACGTGAATACGTCGACCGGCATCTCCCGTTGCAACTTCCAAGTGATTGCGATCGGCTTTTCTCCGCGATGTTGGACATAGTCGACAGCGCCAAGACAAGTGAAGGGCTGCACCATGCCCTCCGCATCCTTAGCTACGTCTCTTGTGAAGAGGATGACGTGCGAGTCGCTGGTCTTTCGGTTCAGATAGCGGCGCCCCGTTGGGCTTTCGGAAGACGTAGCGTTCTGTGATTCCCAATGGAACAGATTCGGGCTGAGCGCGTAGTCCTTATAGAGAGTGTTCGGGGTGTGCGTTTCCTCGTCTTTGTCGAGGGTCACGAAGAGAACGTCGGCCTTCGTACGTGGGCACCAGGCGACACCCTCCCGGTGACTCACGCCCTTGCCGAGTTCCAGCGAACCGTATTCTAGGGCTGCGAGTACCTCACTGCGCCAATAGGTGGCATGTGAGTAGAGCGGGATCTGCTGCAGGCCTATTCCTAGTGACTTCGGCGCATGGCCACCGTGGGCGATGGAACGATCGAATACGCCCCTCAGTTCTTTCACTAGGTATCCGCTGGAACGAATCCGATCCAAGCCGGCGTCGTAGGACCCAAATCCGCCGGCGTCGTCCCAGAATGTGTAGAACAGCATCCTCGCGAATGTCTGTTCACGAGGACCGAGGTTTGCGTAGCGCGGCGCTTCCGCGTCCAATAGCTCGCCGTAAGCGGTTGCCCGCTCGACATCGTCTACGTGCAGGAAGCGGGAAACGCGCTTGAGTAGCGCGCGCTCAGCCTCCCTCTGGGACTCAGGAATGGGCAGACCTTCCTCCCAGGGAGACCTGGCGCGAATGAGGCCAGCCTGTCGGACCAGCTCGGTCCAGGAATCCCCGCTCTTGCGGTAGACGTCTCTGAAATCACGTCCTGATTCCTCTAGGAAATCATCAAGATCAATTTGTCCGTGCGAAGCAACCTCACGAGCCAACGCCGGTCGATTCAAGCGCAACTGGTCTCGAAGGTTTGCGAGCACGATCCCACGCGACACGCGGTCGAGGACCAGCTGACACCCGGACGGCAGGCCGGGCACTTGCCCGTCGATGACTCTTGCCAGTCCCCTACGGGAGACATTGAGAAGCGCCCGGTATTTCACGTCGAATCGGAACTCTCGCCTCTGTTGGCCGATGAAGTCCAACACGGTGAGGACGGCTTTGTTGTCGGCGCGGCGCAGGCCACGGCCCAACTGCTGCAGGAACACAGTGCTGCTCTGCGTCGGCCGGAGAAGAAGAATCGTGTCCACTTCGGGAACGTCGAGCCCTTCATTGAACAGGTCCACCGCAAAGACGCAATTGAGCTCCTTAGCTCGAAGCGCTGCCAGAGCGCCCTCCCGCTCCTCCCGCGTCGAAGAACCAGAAACAGCGACGGAAGGGATCCCTGCCGCATTGAACACTTTGGCCATGTAGTTGGCGTGTTGGACGGATACGCAGAAGCCCAGTGCCCGCATCTGCCCCGTGCTCAGGACCTTGTCGCGTAGCTCATTGATGATCTTGAAGGCCCGCGCGTCATTGCCCGTATACAGATTGTCGAGCTGTTCGAGGTCGTAGTTGCCACGCTTCCACTCGATGGCGGTCAGGTCGACATCGTCCGAAACTCCGAAGTAGTGGAACGGTACGAGCAGGTCGGCGTCAAGGGCGTCCCAGAGGCGCAACTCTGACGTGATTCGGCCCGCAAAGTATGTATCTGCCACATTGACGCCGTCCCCGCGTTCGGGCGTCGCAGTCAGGCCGAGCAGTTCCATTGGGTTCAGGAAGTCGATGAGCCGCCGATAGGAGGCCGCTTCAGCATGGTGAAATTCATCGATCACGACGACGTCGAAGGCATCTGGCTGGAGCTTGTCCAGGCCTAGAGCTGCCAGCGACTGGACGCTTGCGAACACGTGCTTCCACACCGCAGGCTTTTGGCCGTCGACAAACAACTCTCCGAAGGAACCACGCCCAAGCACCTTGCGGTATGTGAATAGCGACTGTTCGAGAATCTCTTTGCGATGTGCGACGAACAGCAGGGTCAGCTCTCGTCCCGCACTTTCGCAGAGTCGCTTGTAGTCCATGGCTGCCAGGACCGTCTTGCCGGTCCCGGTAGCCGCAACCACGAGATTCCTGTGTTCGTCGCGGTTCGTTCGCGCAGCGTCCAGTTCTTCCAGCATCTCTTTCTGATGAAGAAGCGGCACGACTTCCAGCCCTGTGGCGCCCAACGTGCGGTCGGCCGTAGTTCCGCCAGCACGCTTAAGGGCGGCATCGAGCCGATCCGCGTCGGTGTCGGGGTCATAGGGAACGAAGGAATCCTGTGCCCAATAGCTGTCGAAGGTCAGGGAGAACTTCTGGAGCAATGCCGGGGTTGCGATCCCAGAAAGCCGCACGTTCCATTCCAGACCGTCAAGCAGTGCCGGCCTGCTGAGGTTTGAGCTGCCCACGTAGGCAGTGTCGAAACCCGTGTTCCGGTGGAACATCCAGGCTTTCGCGTGCAAGCGTGTTGCATTGGTTTCGTAGTTGATGCGAACTTCCGCGCCATATCTCCGGACCAGTTCGTCGATCGCATGGCGCTGCGTCGCACCCATATAGGTCGTGGTGATGACACGCAACGGCACTCCACGACCGCGGAGTTCATCCAATGCCTCCGCAAGGAGCCTGAGCCCCTCCCATTTGATGAAGGCGCATAAGAGGTCAACGCGATCGGCCGAGGCGAGTTCAGCGCGCAGTTCAGATGCAAGATGAGGGTCCTCGCCACTGTTCGTGAGGAGAGCGGCATCGCTCAGCGGAGTGGTCGGACGCGTGAACGAACGGGGGAGCACCGCCGAGTTGCGCGTCAGTGACAGGACTTGGCGTGGCCCTTCCAGCACACGGTCATCATGGTCAATCACTTCGAGCAGGCGATTCGCGACGCGGACCATCGCTTCGGGCTCAAGACTGCCCAGCTTGTCTACGACAGCCACTGACATATATCGCACCAATGCCGCGGAGGCTGCATGCCTTGGAATGTCTTCCACGGTTCGATTGAAGTCCACTAGTGCCTCGAGTCGAGCAGCTATGCCCGTGGTCAGCAACGTCTCGTAGATACCTTCGCCCAAGTCATGAGCCATTTTTCCCCCGATGAAGTCTGTGCGGCCAGGCTACGGTGACCACCCGACAAGTTGCAATGCAAACTATCGACGGCCCGTTTGCCTTGTATGTAACTACCTGTCTGTACCGGCGACTGTCCGCATCGAAGCAGTCGACGTGGAAGCAGAGCGGACTGGTTGTGTTTCAACGAGCCAGTCGATCGCCGCCGCAGCCCGGAACAGGGTCGCAAGAGTCAGCACAAGCGTGACGATGGAAAGCACTGAGATGAGCACAAGGTAGACGGAGGCGTCGCGCACACCAGACGCGTCCCCAGTCATGACGCCGATGAGGCTTCCAGCCGAAACCGCAACGGTGATGGCTGTGACGACGCCTGTAGCAAGCCAGCTAATCAACGTCCATGCAAACAGGACAACAATGGACCTCGGCCGTTCCTTCATGAATTTCCCCCAAACAGTGAACCTACAAGTTCCGTCAGCCTAGCTCCCAAGATGCCGACCGGACGAGACACAGGTGACCTGGCAGCGTGTGTTGGAGGTGCCTACGCCGATGTGCTTCCCGGCATAGGATCGACGGATAAGTCACCAACGCTTGCTTAGGATCCAGCAGCAACCAGAGAGAACACACCACCATGTCATCGAAGAACGACCCGGACCACGAGACTGACACGGACTCCGGACAGCACGGCGGCGTGCAGTCCGTGGACCGCGCCCTCGCCATCCTGGAGATCATCGCGCGCCTCGGCGACGCCGGCGTCAGCGAGATCGCCGAGGAGATCGGCATCCACAAGTCCACGGCCTCCCGGCTGCTCGGATCCCTCGTGGCCCGGGATATCGTCCAGCAGAACAGCGAACGCGGGAAGTACCAGCTCGGCTTCGGTATCCTCCGCCTCGCCAGCTCCATCCCCGGCCGCCTCAGCCTGGTCCGCGAGTCCCGCACCGTCCTGGAGGCCCTCGCGGACGAACACAAGGAAACCGTTAACCTCGCCGTCCTGCGCTCCAACTTCGCCGTCAACGTGGACCAGGCCATGGGCCCCTCCACGCTCGCCGCCTATGACTGGGTCGGCAGCCTCACCCCGCTGCACACGACGTCCAGCGGCAAGGTCCTCCTCGCCGCGCTGCCCGCCGAGGAGCGCCAGCGGATCCTGAAGGAAACCGGCATGACGGCGCGCACGCCTAAGACCATCACCAGCCGCAAGGAACTCGAGCTCCAGCTCGTGGAGGTCGCCCGCGACGGCTACGCCATCAGCGAGGAGGAGTACGAGATCGGCATCAACGCCGTCGCCGTCCCCGTGCGCAACCACCTGGGCAACGTCGTCGGATCCATCAGCATCGCCGGCCCGGCCTTCCGCTTCGACCCCGCCCAAAAGCCCGGCCTCCTCGAATCGCTCAAGGAAGCCGGGCTCCAGGCCAGCGCCAACATGGGCTACACGCCGCGCTAACCGCGCGGGACCGCGTCCCCCACCATCTCCTGCACCCAGTCGTGGAACGCGCCGATATGGTGCTCGCTCGGGACCAGCACGCCGCCCTTCGCGTAGACCTTCGAGCCCATGGCCGGCTGGCACCGCTCGCACGCGTCGAAGTCCTGCTGGTTCACGCGGTGGAACAGCTCCACGGACGCCGTGACGTCCTTCCCGCTCTCCACCACGCTGGGCAGGTACAGCCAGTCGCACTCCACGACCGTGCGGTCCACGGCCATCGGGAACATCCGGTGGATGATCACGTGGTCCGGGACCAGGTTCACGAACACCGTGGGCTTGATGGTGATGGCGTAGTAGCCCCGGTCCTGGTCCTCCCCCACCCCGGGGATCGCCTCCAGCCCCTCGGACCCGTCGATCGTGAAGCCCTTCACCTCGTCGCCGAACTCCGCGCCGTGCCCCACGAAGTACTGCGCGGCCAGGCCGTCGGCGAACTCGGGCAGCACCTCGGTCAGCTCCGGGTGGATGGTGGAGCAATGGTAGCCGGATCCGCTTGCCCAGGGCGAGGTTCGCGACGTCGTACCCCTCGATCGCCTGGACGCTCCCGAGCCGCTCCTCGATCGCCCCCCACGATGTCCTCCTCGAACGATCGGTGGTGCTGAACCGCACGATTGGGTGGTGCTCAAAACCTCAAATACTCACTCGACCAGCGCCCCGTGCCCGATCAGCCACGGCCCGACCGCCTTCAGTCCCCCGGCGATGGTCCGCACCGGGCCGTAGACGGTGAACCGTCCGTAGGGGCGCTGCTCCACGGAGAGCGCGGTGAAGGCGTCGTCGTCGGCCGGGTGTTCGGGGCCCTCGGCGAGCGCCAGCCCGCGCAGGGACTTGTCCGGCACCCCGGCGGAGGACGCGACGGGGATTCCGCCGACCGTCCAGCATTCACCGAGCGCGGAGAGGAAGGCGGGCCCGCGGACGATATAGCGGCCGTGTTCGGTGCTCTGGATGAGCGCGTGGAAGGAGGCGCCGTCGCGCAGCGCCTTGCAGGCGGTCTTGAGGGCGGGGAGGTCGCGCTTGGCGGTGCCCTCGACGGCCGCGGCGCCCGTGGGGGCGGTGGCGGCGGCCAGGTCGATGTCCGCGGTGACCGCGCCGCCGAGGTAGGTGTCGACGTATTCCTTCTCGGAGATCACGGCGATGCCGTAGTCCCGGGCCTTGCGCGCCTTGGTGGAGTCGACGTCCGGGTCGCCGGCGACGAGCAGGGCCGTCTTCTTCGAGACGCCGGGTCCGACGACGAATCCGGCCTCCGTGGTGGCCTTGGCAAGGTCGTTCTTGTCGACCAGTTCCAGGGAGGTGAAGACAATCTGGTCGCCGGGCTGAAGTTCGGGTGCACTCATGGTGGTTGAGTCTATCGGCGGGACGCTCATGGACTTCGGAAGGATCCTTCCGAAAGGAGCCTATAACCGTGCTCTGGGAGGCCAGAAGGGGACAAATCGGAAAGATGCTTCCGTCGCTCGTGGACTCGAGGTACCGGCCGCGCTAGGAAACCTGCGTCTCAACCGCCCGTGACGACTAACCACCGGCGAGGCGCTCGCAGCAGTCGAATCCCAACGCCCATAGTGTTCTCATGGATACGCAGAACTTCCTCATGGAGCTATTACTTGTTGTCATCGGCGGCCTCATCACGGTGGTGATCGCGTACTTCACATATCGATTCGAACGTCGGCGCCAGGAAGTGGCCGGACTCCAGCTGCTTCTGGATACTGTGGCGCACAAGCGCGCACTGAGGAACCTGAAAAACCCGCGGACCCTATCCGTAGCCGAGGATAATCCGGACTTCGTGGCGTGTTCCCGGTCTATCCTGAACCTTCGAGATGTCATTCAGCAGACTCGTGCGACGACTCGCTCGGAGACACGCATCCACTCCCAGCTGGATCACATGGTAAGGGCCTGCAATAAATATCTGAGTGACTCGAGGCGCGACCGCAGCCGATACGAGCAATACCTAATGGAGTTGCGTTCCACCGTCGCCGACGGGACCCGGAACATATCAGCCACGTATAAGTCATTGCGATATAACGAGCCCGGAGAACTCGGACGATAGGCCTAAGCCATGTGGCCCACAGAGAGCCGGTGGACCGTCGGCAGGTCAACGAGCGCCTTCCGAGCGCAGCTTGTCGAGCTGACGGACTAGTCACCCGCGTCGGCCCACCGCAGGACCCGGAGCGCCCGCAGCGTGTTCCAGCGGCTCGGCTCGCCCTCGGGCGCATCGACGTGGAGGTAGGTCTCGCCGGGCCACGCTATCCCCGCTGCCCACCGTCCGTCGTCGCCGCGCCGGGAAACCAGCTCCTCCAGCGCGGGCGCGAGCCGCGGATCGACCGGGCCGCCGACGCTCCGGAAGTGGTCGAGCGCGCGCAGCACGTCGTAGAACCAGTAGGGCGGGAAGGAGAAGTTCAGGTACCGGCGCTCGACTACCTCGCCCGTCGAGAGCCGCCGGAACAGCGACCTCTCGAGCAGGTACTCCTCGCCCCGCCGTCGTGCCTCGGCCGCCCGCTCCGCGCCGGTGCCCGCCGCGCACTCGTACTCGAGCAGCCCCTCGACCACGCACAACGTGGTGTCGAACGAGGAGCGCTTCGACTCCGGCGCTTCGCAGTTCCACCCGCCGTCGTCAAGTTGCTCGTCGAAAAGCCGCGCGAGGATCCGCTCGCTGCCCTCGCCCACGACGCCGAAGTAGGCGCCTTGCGCCAGGACGCCGCCGTTGATGCAGGGCTCCACCTCTCCGTGGAAGTACGGCAGGTCGTCCCAGTAGTGCCACGTGACATTGTCGCGCACCTTCCCCACCGCGCGGACGACGGCGGGGTCGCGGGGGTCCACGCCCAGGCGGCGCAGCAGCGCCAGGGTCCACATGACGCTCCGGCGGCAGCCGTCTTCGCCGTATTCGTCGTTGTTCCAGTAGCCGCGATCGTCCTGCAGGGACAGCAGCTCCGCCCCGTGCCCCTCCCGGGCGACGCGCGCCCGCTCCACCCGGAAGACATCCTCCGGCTCGTCGAGGAGGTCTTGCATGACCTGCCAGCGGAGGGAGGGATCGGCGTCGAGCAACCAGTCGGTGATCTGCATGCCCCCATGCTCGACGACGGCGCGGCGCCGCGCCAGAGCGCACGGGAACCAACCTGGATCGGCAGAACTATATTCTTTGGCCTCACACCGACTGAGCTTGTCCTACTCTTCAATTCGATGTACCCGCCCGCCACACTATGCGCATGGCCACTCGCTGGGAGGAACGTATCGACAGCGGTATTGCGTCCCTCAACTGCAAGGAAGAATTCACGGAGGCCGTGCGCTCCTGGACCGAGACCGTCTTCGGCCATCCCAGCAAGGGCGATCCTGTCAAAGAGGCATCCGTGCTCAAGTACGGTCACCCTGCACGTGATCATGATCCCGCTGGGCGTCTCACTTGTGCGCGTCGCGGAGCGGGTGGGACTGGGCCGGCATTCCGTGCCGGAGGAGAAGATCGCGACCCGGTACGAGCGGCTCTGGATACATCGCGAAGGCACGACAGTCGCGGACACAACGAAGGTGTACGACAATTCCAGCGCTCGTCACCCTTTCCGGCTCACGGCCGAATACAGCCACGGCTCCCTGGCTTTTGAGACGCGGTGGCCAGCCTGGGCACCGGCCGCCCTGCGCTGACTCGCAAACGGCGGCGCGCGCGGATGACCCAGGCAACAACCTTTTCCCAAACTGTCCGGCGCAAGCTGTGCGGTAGCACTGGGCATTCCCGGCTCGGTGCGTTTCGCACTCTTCTGGAGGTTCCGATGAAAGCGAGTAGTCCCACCCCCGTACGCAGGCACGGGCTACGCAGTTCCATAGCCGCGTTGTCGGCGGCCGCCCTCGTTGCGGTTGCCCTTCCCGCTCCCGCCGTCGCGGCGGACAGCGGATACATCTTCACGAAAGTCCTCGATAGCGCCCAGGTCTACGAACCGAATATGTTCGGCTGCGCGGCGATCAACGAACGGGGCGACATCGTCACCAAAACCGGCCGGCTCAGGGTCGCGAACGGCGAGACCAACTCCACCGAACTCATCATCCGCGCCAATGCCAACGGTGGCATCCGGCTCATGGTCAACGAAGACCTGGCCGGGTTCCGAAGCCTGGGTCGAAACCCCAAGATCAACGATTCGGGGCAGGTGTCCTTCTGGGCCAGGGGCAGCGCCTCCGGCAGCGGTGAAGTCATCGCCACCGCGGACGGCATTTCGGTCAAGGTGGTGGCCCGCACCGCGCCGGACGGCACCCACGCCGGCGAATACAGGTTCTTCGGGGTGGACACCACCATCAACAACCACGGAACCGTGGCGTTCCGGGGCGAGCTGGACAATGGCGTCTTGGGCATGTGGTCCGGCAGCGGCGGCACGACCGCCACCCACTACCTGAATTCCGAAGGCCTGTTCAGTGGTGATTTCGACGGCGTCTCCATCAACGACAGTGGCCAGATCGCGTTCGAGGAAAGGGCCAATCGTCAAAACGGGATCTTCCGCGGAGCCGTCGGCGACTTCACCACCATCGCGTCCAATGCGGGTCACTTCTACCATTCGCCCTCCGTTAACGAGTCCGGAACAGTGGCGTTCCACGACCAATATTTCGACGAGACCGGGCAGGTATTCGCCGTGGTCACAGGCTCGGGCGGCGAACTCACGACCGTTGCCGACACCAGCGGCGCATACAGCCGGTTTCCCTTCCGCGGCCCCGCCATCAACAACAACGGGAAGGTGGCGTTCAAGGCCGAGCTGGACAGCAACACGTTCCCCGAACCCAGCGGAATCTTCACCGGCCCCGATCCTGTCGCGGACCGGGTCATCGGCCCCGGAGACAGCCTGGGCGGAGAGGTGCCCACGGACATCGTCTTCTGCGAGGACGCCTACAACACCGCCGGCCAACTGGCCTTCACGGCGTACTTCGAGGATCCGGTGACCTTCGAACGACGGGCCGCGGTGTACCGGGCAACCCCTGTGGCCCCGTAGCGGTGCCGGGCTCCGGCGGACTCCCCGAGGGGCTAGTCCGCCGGCGGCCCCAGCACCACCGACCGCCCTCCGATGCGGATGGCAATGTCCGTGCCAGTGTCCAGCCCGTCCGGGGCGGCGAACTCGTAGCTCGTCGGAGCCAGATCCGCCGTACACGGCCCGCTGGATGCTTCCTTCAGCGTCATGATCAGTTTGTCCGGTTCCGCGACATCGAGCGTCGCGGGCTCCGGCGGGCAGCTGCTGCTGCCGTACAGCACCACCGCAAACAGCTCGGGGTATGCCGTCCACACGGCCGCCGGTTCGCCGATTTCGCCGCCGGTGACACCCTCCGGCAATCCCCGCTGGCTGCGCTCGTAGGGCGCGGCGCCGCAACCGCCCAGCAACAGACCGGACGCCAGACAGCCAACCACCACCGCCGCCCGGAATCGCGTCACTAGGAGAGCACGTCCTTCGTCGCGAACTTCCCGTAAGCCAGCGCGCCGAACACCAGCACGTAGCCACCCTGCAACAGCGCGTTCTCCCCGAACGACGTCCACAGGATCGGCTCCCGCAGCAGGTCCGCGAACCCGAACCAGTGGTGCGTGAACAGCCACGGATGCAGCCAGTCCAGCTGCGGCAGCTGCCCCAGGATCTGCGCGGCCACGGACAGCACAGCCGTCGCCGCCATCGCCCCCACGGGCACGTCCGTCAGCGTGGAGATGAACAGCCCCACGGCCGCGAGCCCCATCAGCGAGACGGCAACGTACGCGGCGATCAGCCCGATCCGCACGAACGACTCCCCCAGCTCCAACGTGTCCCCGGACAACAGGGTCACCGGCCCCGCGGGGAACAGCGCTAGGCCGACCAGAACACCGGACAGCGCAACGGACAGCGCGGCGGCCACGCAGAACGCCGCGGCCCCGATGTACTTCACGAGCAGCAGCCGCGCGCGCGACGCCGGGGCGATCAGCAGGTAACGCAGCGTCCCGTGCCCGGCCTCCCCCGCGATCGTGTCCCCGGACGCCACGGACACGGTCAGCGGCAGGAACAGCGGGATGCACATGAACATCCCCACGATCGCCACGTACAGCCCGTTGCCCGCCACCCGGTCCAGGAACGCGGGACCACGGCCCGACGGCGGCCCGGACGTCAGGCGCACGGCCAGCGCGATCAACACCGGCACGGCGGCGAGCGCCACCAGCATCGCCCACGTCCGGCGACGCCGGAACACCATCCCCAGCTCCGAAACCAGCAACGCGCTACTGCGCAAGATCGAACCCCTCCCCCGTCAGTTCCACGAAACGCTCCTCCAGACTGGGCCGCTCCACCGAGAACCCGCGCACGGGAACCCCGGCGGCGACGAGCTCGGCGACAATGCGCTCGGGCTCCGGTCCGCCGTCGGGCAGGGGTGCCCGCACGACGCCCTCGATAACACCCGGCACCAAACCGAGCCGGGCCAGGACGGCGCGGGCACCGGCGTCGTCCGGTGTCTTGACGCTGACGTGGCCGACTCCGCCGGCGCGGAGGTCCGCGAGCGTGCCCTGCGCGACCTTGTTGCCGACACTCATGACCGCCGCGTGCGTGCACATCTGCTCGATCTCGCTGAGCAGGTGGCTGGAGACGAACACCGTGGTGCCGGCCCCGGCGAGCGAGGCGATGAGGTGCCGCACCTCGCGGGTGCCCTGCGGGTCCAGTCCGTTGGTTGGCTCGTCCAAAACCAGCAGCTCGTGGTCCGACGCCAGCGCGTTGGCGATGCCGAGCCGCTGCTTCATGCCCAGCGAGTACGCGTGGACGGCCAGGCGCGCGGCCTTGGCCAGGCCCACCGTCTCCAGCGCCCGGTCCACGCGCTTCCTGCGCGTGGCGGGGTCGGCGCGGCGGTCGGCGGCGTCCAGCCGCAGCAGGTTGGCGCGGCCGGAAAGATAGGGGTAGAACGCGGGCCCCTCCACCAGCGCGCCCACCCGCGGCAACACGTCCATGGCCCGCTCCGGCATGGACCGGCCGAGCACCTTGATGCTGCCGCTGGACGGGGTCGCCAGGCCCAGCAGCATGCGGATGGTGGTGGTCTTGCCGGACCCGTTGGGCCCGAGGAAACCGAACACGGAGCCGTGCGGCACGGCCAGATCCAGGTTGTTGACCGCGTGGCGCTTGCCGAACCGCTTGCTCAGCCCCGTGGTCTCGATCGCGAGGTCCCCGGTGGGGGCCGCCCCGCTCACTCGGCGTCGGCCGCGGCCTGGAGCCGCTCCACGGGCACCGACCCGGCGAACACGCGGCCGTCGTCGGTGATCAGCACGTTGACCAGCGAGGTGTGGAGGAGGCGTCCGCCGTCGACCTCCGTGGCGAGCTGATCCAGCAGCGCGGAATCGGTCAGCTCCGCCGGGACCTGCTCGGCGGGAACCCGCACGACGGCATCCCAGCCGTCGCCGTCGACGGCGTCCTCGAGCGTCTTTCGGTGTTCGGCGCCGTGGTTGGTCTTGCGTTCGGCGCGGTCCTCGGGCGAGCCCTTGCCCTTGTGGTTTTCGCCGCCCTTGCCGCGCTGCTTGTCGCCGCCGGGTGCCTTCTTCTCCTCGACGGTGGCGCCGGCCGGTGGCTCGAACTCGAACAGGTCGGCGTCCGGGGTCTCCGGCGTGAACCGGGTGAACGCCGCCGAGATGGCGGGCTCCTCCTGGTCGACCGCGTCGACGGTGACGGCCAGCGGGACGCCGGTCTCGGCGTCGACCCCGATGGTCACGTCCTCGACGAGCGTCTGGTCCGTCTGCGGGGTAAGCACCAGGTTGTAGACGTCGCGGCCGGCGACGGACGAACCCTCTTCGACGGTGACGTCGGTGGACTCGCCCGCGTGGTCCAGGAAGCGTTCGGCGAGCTGGTCCGGCGTCGTCGGAATGTCCGCGTGGGTCTTGTCCCGGCCGTGGTCCTGGTGGCCCTTGCCGCCCTTGTGGCCCGGCAGCGTGGTGTGGACGGCGCTGTTGTCCTCGGAGTCGTAGATCCAGACGCTGGCGCCCTTGCGGATAATGTTGCGCTCTTCCATGCCGTCCATGACCTGGAGGCGCGACTTGTTCTTCCCGTCGACGAACACGCGGGCCTCGTTCGTTCCGGAGACGAGGTTGAGCAGCTCCGCGACCCGGGAGTCGAGCTCGGGACCGGCGGCGCCGTCCTCTGCCCCGCCGTCGTCCACTGGCGATTCGGCCCCGGGCGATCCGCCGTGCGACGGGCCGAACGAGGAGGAGGCTCCGGCGTCGGGCAGTGCGGGGATGCCGAGGCTGGTGGAGGTGCGGAACTCGCCGGAGAACGCCTTGACGTCCGCGTCGGCGACCATTTGGAGCACCTGCTCCGGCGTCTTCGGCTCCAGCGCGACCTCCGCGTTGGCCGACATCGTGGCACCCAAGGCCAGCGCGGCGATCGTGGCGGGCACGACTGCCGCCGGCATCCACTTCTTCACAACAGGTTTCATGGCACTTCCCCAGTCCAAACTCTCGGTACTCACACCGTACGCCGGTGGGCGTGGACGGGCGAGCCGTGCCGGCTGGGAGTTCGCGGCGAGTCCGGAACGGCCGCCCACGGAGGTCTGTTGGGGGTGTGCGTCTGCGAGTAGCATCGGGCCACTTAACCCGAGTCTCGACAACGAGGAGCAACAGTGGAACACAAGCCTGGGGAATCGAATCGTGGCCCCGAAGACGTCGGAGCGAACGACACCATGCCGAAGTCGGACGAAGGGGTCGGCGCGACGAGCACCGACGAATCCAATACCTTCGAGCCGGAGGAAGTCGAAGAGGTGGACGGGGAACAGTAACCCCGCAAATCCCGATGGCCGGAATGTGAGGGTCGGACCGGTTGTGGCCGCGTGCTGCCGTGGCGTCGAATGCACGATACTGGTCCTTGACGAACACCACCGAAGCACCGACCCACGCAGGAAGGCACCATGTCCAAGAAGCTGTCCATATTCGGTCGTATCGCCCAGCTCGGCAAGGCCAACGTGAACTCCGCAATCGACTCGGCGGAGGATCCGCAGAAGATGCTGGACCAGATGGTCCGCGACTTCACGAACAACATCGCCGAGGCAGAGCAGTCCGTCGCCCAGACCATCGGCAACCTGCGCATGATCGAAACCGACCAGAAGGCCGACCTGCAGGACGCGGCCGACTGGGGCCGCAAGGCCCTCGCGGCCTCCAGCAAGGCCGAGGAATTTCGTGCGGCCGGCAACGCGGCCAACGCCGCGAAGTTCGACAACCTCGCCAAGGTCGCCATCCAGAATCAGATCCGCGAAGAGAGCGAAGCGAAGGCCCTGGAGGCCACGATCGCCTCCCAGACCCAAATCGTGGAGAAGCTCAAGACCGGCCTCGAGAGCATGAAGCGCAAGCGCACCGAACTGGTCGCCCAACGCAACCAACTGGTCGCGCGCTCCCGCAACGCCGACGCGCAGAACAAAATGATGGACGCCGTGAAGTCGATCGACATCATGGACCCGTCCAGCGAAGTCGGACGATTCGAGGAAAAAATCCGGCGCGAGGAAGCCCGCGCGCTCGGTGCCGCCGAGCTGGCGTCGTCGTCCCTCGACTCGCAGTTCGAGGAGCTCGAGGACCTCGGCGAGGTCTCCGAGGTGGAGGCCCGGCTCGCGGCCCTCAAATCGAAGAGCAATCCGGCGATCGAAGGCTAACGACGTCGTTGACAGGCCCCGCCCGGTGGACCGGGCGGGGCTACTGTTTTCTGCGCGCGTCGCACGCCTCCACGGGGTACTGCAGCACAGCGCCCCATCCAGCCCCGCGTGGGCCTCAATCGCAGCCGTAACGGCCCGGTCCGTTCCCCGCGGACGCAGACGCCCCGCCCTGCCGTCGCTGCCAGGTCACATTCGTCACTTCCTCCCCTTGACCTCACAGCTGTACCGCTGTTCCCTGAACTTGAGGGGCACGGTCGCCTACACAGCGACGCTGAGCACGGTGTGCCCCCGTCACCAACACACCGGTGGGAACATCGCTCCCTTAAGAAAGGGTCAGGTGAGCATCATGCGCAAGACGACGACAACGGTTATGGCGGGCACGTTGCTGGTACTGGGCAGCATCGCGGCCGCAGGCCCCGCGGCCGCCGAGCCTCCGGGTCCGGGCAGCAAGCAGTGCGCGCCGGGGCAGCACGGCAACGCGCATCCGGGTTTCAAGGCCGGAGCATGCACGAACGGCAAGTAGCTTCGCGGACCATACCCACCTGCAAAGCAGGGTGTGGATGATTTCCAGAAATTAGAAATCTGGCGAAACTCGCCTCGCGGGACCGGACCACCGACCATGTGGACCGGTCCTGGACCTTTGAGAACACGGAATACCTGCGGACGACCTGAGTCTTGGAGCATTTGCGGCGGACGGCGAGCCGGCCCCTGATTCCAGGGGCGTGGAATTCTTGCGTCGAAACCTGCTTCCTGGCGCACTCCAGTGGCATGACAGAGGGCTACAGGGCATCGGCGAAGACGACGGCCGCCAGCGGGACTTGCAGTATGCGCCGGGCGATCCCGATCAGCACGGCGTCGACCGGCGCAAGCTATACGCCCACTACCACGCTCGGGAGTCGGATGCGGGTGCGGCGATGGCAGCGTACTTGCCGCAGCAGATGATCGGACTCGTGCCCGCGCTGGAGTATTGCGCCTAGTCGGTCATGCGGTTCCGGGGCAACAACTGCATTTCCGTTGAGTCCCCGGGACAAGGTAGGACAACCGTGAAGACAGTTCCCTCACCGGCCGCGCTGGTGCACCCAATGCATCCGCCGTGGTCTTCAACAATGTTCTTGGTTATGGCCAGCCCGAGTCCCGCCCCGGGTATGCCCGATTCGCGCGCCCCGCCGGTTCGGTAGAAGCGAGTAAAGACCCGGGCCGTTTCCGATGGTTCCATACCCATTCCGACGTCTGCCACGCGCAGGGTCACGGCGTCACCCCCGCCATGAACCGTGACCTTCACCGTCCCACCGGCTGGGGAATACTTGATTGCGTTGGAAAGTAGGTTGTCCACTACCTGGCCTATCCGGATGGGGTCGATCAGGGTCCATATGGGCCCGGGGACGTCCCGCTGCAAAACAATCCCAACAGCCCTTGCCTGCGCCTCGGCGGAGTCCATCCTGGACTCGACGAGAGCCCCCAGGTCGCTCGGCCGGGCGGTCATGTGACTGGGCGCAGAGGCCGCATAGAGAAGATCGGATACGAGAGTGAGTAACCGTTCCGCGTTTCTGCGCACAATGTCCAAGTGCTCATACGTGTGGGCAGGCAGGTTTGGTGCGCGATCTAGGACAAGATCGAGGTTGCCGACGATGGATGTCAGCGGCGTGCGAAATTCGTGGGACACATTGGAAACCAGGTCTTCTTGTGCGGCTACGGCCTCGACCAGGGAAGTGACGTCGCTGTAGACGAGGACCGAGCCCCTGAAGGAGCCTTCTTCGTCCGTTATGGACCGGGCCGAGGCGGTTACCGCGCGTTCCGGGGCGCTCTTCCCAATCCACACGGTCTGGTCCGCGAATGTTTCGCCGTTGGCCGCCCGACGAAGAGGATCCCGGGATGGTTTTAGGGGGAATTTTTGGCCCAAGGACCAGAGCGAGAATTCAGCGTCTTCCAAAGAATCCCCCGCGACGGTTCTGCCGGGGCTCGAGCTCTGTCCACCCTCCTGCGACGGCAACCCAAGCAACGTTCTCATCGAGCTGTTCGTCAAGACCACCTCGCCATGACGATCAGTCGCGGCGATGCCGACATCGACGGTCTCCAGGATGGTCGCCAAGAGCCGCTCCCTTTCCTCGGAGGTCCGAAGAAGACACCGGAGTTCCGCGTCCTTGCGCTCCAACCTTCCCTGTTGTAGCCGTCCGTTCACGCTGGCAAAATGCACTGCCGCCCACACGGCCACCATCACTACGGGCAGCAACAACATCGACAAACTGGTGGAACCCATATTCGGAAGGTTCAGAAACGGGGGCAATACGATGAAAAGCGGACCCACGAAGCTGGCAGGCAGGCTGTACAGCGGCCGCATGCCGGAGGCGGACAACCAAATGACAGGGAAGACGCTCAGCGCCCCGAGTCCCGACAGGAGGTCCGGTGCGGAGTTTCTGGTGAAACCGATGGCGACTAGGTCCAGCAACGGGACAGCCAGGTACGCGTTGGCCCCCAGTCGTTCCCACGGCACCAGGAAACATCCAAGAAACAGCGCGGCATGGAACGCCAGTCCAACGAGGAACGAGGTTTCGCCGATTAGCCCCGGCCACCGGGCCAAGGAGATGCCGATGACTATCGAGACCAGAATGGCTAGTGGTAGCTGGCAGAGCACCACCCGGGCTCTGGGTCCGAGGCGGTGGAACCGGCTATTTAGGCCGTTGATTCCGGGCGCTTCAGCCGCAGTGTCCATGCTTGACGTGTTCACGGGCGATAGCTCCCGGGTGGAATGTCGAACCAATCATTTCGTTTATTGATATTTGCAGGATAAGTCACAGTCTCCCGTATCCGAGTTGAGGTGCCCCTGTGTTACCCGTTGCGCATGTTGCGTATAGGTTGGAAAGTGACTTTCTTAGAAGGGACCTTGGAGGGGAAGAAGACGAAGAGGAGGGACCGTGCACGAGCAGGGAACGGCAGTCGTTATCGAGGACGATGCCGACGTCAGATTTCTCATCGGAGCCGTGCTCAGAGAGGCGGGATTCGACGTGGTTGTGGCATCCACCGGCAGGGACGGGGTCAAACTGGTGCGGT
This sequence comes from Arthrobacter arnarulunnguaqae, assembly GCF_051262515.1. Lineage (NCBI taxonomy): Bacteria > Bacillati > Actinomycetota > Actinomycetes > Micrococcales > Micrococcaceae > Arthrobacter > Arthrobacter arnarulunnguaqae. The sequence continues at coordinate 17,904 of NZ_JBIMER010000004.1, forward strand.
TACAGCAGCCGAGCGTCGTCACACTGGATGTCGGCCTTCCAGACGTCGACGGCCACGAAGTGCTCCGCCAAATTCGACTCATGAGCGACTGCTATGTGGTCATGCTCACGGCCCGCGCGGAGGAGATGGACACGCTTACCGCCCTTCAGGCCGGAGCGGACGACTACATCACCAAGCCGTTCCGTCCGCGCGAATTGCGGGCTAGAATCGCCGCCATGTTACGGCGGCCTCGCTCGGCCTCCATGGGCAATTCGGCGGTCTCCACCAAGAGCGCTCGCCCGACGAAGACGGGGGATACCATTTCCCACAACGGGCTGACCGTAGACAGGGAGGCGCGTACGGCCCACCTAGACGGCAGGGGGATAGAGCTCACCAAGAGCGAGTTCGACATTCTGTTTGAACTCCTGAGGGCGGGGGGCGTGCGGACCAAGGCCGACCTCGTGCGCGTGGTTCGCGGAGAATACCTCAGGAGGGACTCCCATATCAGCGAGGCCGACGAGCGGGCCGTCGAGGTGCATGTCGGCAATATCCGCCGAAAACTGGGCGAAGACCTGGCCTCGCCAAGATGGTTCCAAACAGTGCGCGGCGTCGGCTACCGGTTGGTACCGGCACGCCAAAGCTAACGAATCCCGACCTCAGGTCCCGGTCCTATGGATTCTCCTGAGCTCGCGCACCGTAAGATCTCCACAAAAATGAATGGAAGCAAGCGGTTTTACCATCGAAACCGGCCATGACCGATTGATGTTTTCCTCGAAGTTCTCAGTGAGCCGCCTTAGCCGGACGGCGCCAACCATGGTGGACGTTACCTTCAGGCTCAGAACGGCATCGTGCAACGATTCGCGGTTCTGTCGTTCGGCGGACCGCAACAACCGTTCAAATCTCGCCGGCCACATTGCCGCGAAGTCATAGACGAACCTGTCCGCCGCATCGGGGATGTGCAGATCTTCTCTCAGCTCACGGATGACGTTCGGGTCGATGAGTGGATCACACTGCGCCGAATCGCCCAGCATGTGGTCATCCCCAAGAGCCGAATGCCCCACAGGGCATGCTCCGCCGTCTTCGCGGAATCGCCCACCTATATTGACCATCTTCCAAGCGTAGGTAGCCGACAGCGCCTGGGATCCGTCGCCAGGCGGATCCTGCGGAAACACTGCGTCTTCGGACGGCACTTGGCACGAAACCGGATCGTCAATCCGCAGCGGAGGCGTAACGGGCCGGGAAATTTCCCGGTCTTGGAATCCGCCCTCCTGACCCGATTGGCTTGCAGGTTGCGCGGTCCTGGTATCCGTCAGGAGAACAAGGTCGAGCGCTAGTCCGACCGCACTCCGCGCGTGCACGAAGTACGAATGCATGACTTCTTCGGGCACGCGGTACGTTCTTCCGAAGCGCACGGCGGGCAGTTCCCCGGCCCGCAAGAGACGGTAGACGTTCATTTTCGACACACGAGTCGCAAGCGCGCCCTCGGACACCGGGAGGTTCTGAGCGTTCTCGAACCGCTGCGGATCGACCATCGCGACTCCATTCGTTTGTCCATCAACCGCGGGCTTCTTGCACCTGTTGGATGCAAACCGTCCCGTCCTTCAGAGTCGCCAAGATCCGACGACAACCCGATACAAAGATCGGTTCCGGGGAGCAACGGGGAACTTCAAGACTGGATTGGAGCGGTTTGGGCCCTGGGATAGTCGGCGTGTTTTGGTCCGTCGCCGGTGCGATAGCGGTACGTGATGTTCTCGTCTTGGACGATGAAGGTCTCCACCTCGCTGCGGGACCAGTGCAACACCAGCAGTCCGTACCGTTCCGCGAGTTTCGCCAGCGTCGGGAAGGTGGCCACGTCGATGACCGGACGTCCCTCCGGGGCGCTTACCGGCCGGACGCGGATGAGTAGCTGGGCGTACCGGCGCCGGATCGCCTCGGCCTCGTCGCCGGGCGTTTCGCGGCGGGCGCGCAGGAGTAGGGCGGCACCGGCCAACAGTGCGGCGGCCAAAAGAACGGCGGATACGGCGCGGGCTGTTTCCGCGGTGAAGTTCCAGGCCTGGGGTCCGATCGTGCGGTCGGTTTGGCCGGGAGTCCCGGCGTCGGTGACGGTCAGGTCCGTCGGTTCGCCGGTCATGGCCAGCTGCAGGGGCGAGAGCACCAGGCTCAGCGCGGGTTCGAAATCCAGTCCGGCGGGGTTGGTCACGTGTGGCACGACGCTGACGCTCACGGCTCCGGCCGGGTGTCCAGTGGCTTCCGCCGCGGCGTGGGCCTTGGCCTCGAGGGCCTTGAGGTCAAGCTTGATGTCGGCTTCGTAGCGGTCGCCCGTGAACGTCGTCGGTTCCGCGAGCGGCATGGTCGAGTGCCAGCCCTCGGGGGTGGAGAGTTCCGCGGCCACCCTAATCGTGCCCGGTTCGCCCCGGTAGGCGAGGTGCACGTCGACGGTGTCGGCGAGTTTCCGGAAGACCGGGTCCGGCGATTCGGCCGTGGTCCCGTCGTAGGCGGGGCTTTGGCCGACGTCCGCGCTGTAGGAGAAGACCATGCGGGTATTCTCCGCAGGCGCGGCCTCCGTTGTCAGCGGGGCGGTCCAGGCCAGCCCGGCGAGGAGCACACCGACAATTCCTGCCAGTCCCGCGGCCGCGGCCGCGCCCGTCGTGGCCGGTGTCAGACCCGCAACCTGCGGGAGGATGCGGTTGCTGGTTTGCGGGGACATGGCTGCTCTCTTTCGTCTGCGGTTGCGGCGGGTGGCGGCGACTCCGCCACTGGTGACCAGGCCGAAGGCCACCAATGCGAGCATGGGCGGGCTGGTCAGCCGTGCGAGCCAGTAGCCGCCTTGCGGAACGTGGAGGACCGCGCGGCCCATGATGTTCTCGGCCGTCGGCCGGGCCGGATCGATGGATTCGTTGTTGTCGCCCTTGAACACGAATCCGTCGGCGTCGCCGTCGATGATGCGGTGCAGGGCGACTTCCCGACCCTCCGCGAACCGGAAGGCCGCTATCTGTCCCACGTCGTAGGACGGCGCACGGGCAATCACCACGAGGTCCCCCTCGTGGTAGACGGGGTTCATGCTGGTTCCCTCGGTGGTCACAACGGCGGCCTGTCCGGACGCCAACGCCACCCCGGCCAGCGACATTAGAAGGCACAAGAACGCAAGCATCGCCGTTTTCAGGCGGCGAGGGATGCGGTTCGTCATGCTGGCCTCGGCAAAAGGTAGTGGGGAAGAACGGTGGAGGAAACCTTGAAGGAGGCGGCCCACCCCCGCGAACGGGTGCGGGCCGCCTCCTACGCGGCTACTAGCTGACGGTGACGGCCAGCGAGGTGAGGCCGGTGTAGCCCGTCTCGGTCGTGGCGGGGGTGAACGCGCAGGTCGAGGCGTTGTTCAAGACGGCGCCGCAGGAGAACGTGCCGCCGGATCCGCCGCTCGGCACGGCGGCGACGGTGCGGCCGTCGGCGGTGTCGGCGAAGGCCAGCGTGATTTCGTTGACCAGGGTGTTGGTCCCGGCGTCCGCGAAACCATACGTGACCCCGGCCAGCGTTGCCCCGGTGACACTCTGACTGACCGTACCGCCGATGAACTGGGTGGCCGGTGCGGTGTTGGAGAGGCCGGTGCCGGTGAAGGCGGAGCCGCCGGCAAAGGCGAGTCCTGCGACGGCGAGGGCGGTTACGATCTTGGCTGGCTTGCGCATGGTGATTTCTGCTTTCCTGAGTGGGGTGCCCGGCGGGCCCTGAGCGGCTGCCGGCGACGCGTCCCGGTCGTAGCGCCGGGTCGTGCTGGACGATGGTGCCCCGGGGAGGCCTTCGCCCCGCCCTGCACCTACATTCAAAAAGTTATCCGCCCGGAACGGCCCCGGGAACCCACCTTCCGGTATCCTGCGGACAAACTTCGCCAAAGCTTAAGAAGCAACGAAAACAAGCGGAAAAACTGCGCAAAAACCGGACGAGGCAGCTTAACCACGAAACCCCAGAAGCAGTCCCTCACAGGCCGCTACTGCACGCGCTGCTCCGCGAGGATAGCGTCGATCTGGCCGACGGCCTCGCGCATTCCCTCCTCCATGCCCATGTGCGCCATTTCCTCCAGCTGCTCGAGGCTGACGAAGCTGGACACCATCTTCATTCGGGTCTTCTTGTCGTCGCCATCGAGGGTGACGATGCAGTGGGTCACGCCCAGAAAGCCGCTCGGCTCGCCGTCGTCGCCGGCGAATCCGTCGTCGAACTCCAGGCGTCCGGTGGGGTCGACGTCGGTGATCTTCCACCAGCCGTACGCCTTGGTGCCGTCCGGGCCCGTCATGAAATAGCGGACTTCGCCATCCATGACGAACTCGAAGCGCTGGAACTTGGCCGGCCACGTCGGCGGACCCCACCAGCGCTCGAGCTGACGCGGATCCTCCCAGACCTGCCACACCCTCTCCACGCTGGCATCGAACTCGGAGACGAGCTCGAGGGTGAGCTTCTCCGCGTCTTTGGTGGAACTGATAACCGTCATTTTCCCTGTCCCTTCACTTGTTCGGAGAGAATGTCCCCGATCCGATCGACGCGTCCGCGCCACGACTCCTCGTACGCCGCGAGCAGGTGCGCCGCCCGGCGAATCGCCTCCGGATTTCCGTGCACCATCTGCTCCCTCCCCCGCCGTTTCTTGCTGACGAGCGTGGCCCGCTCGAGGACCGCCACGTGCTTCTGCACCGCGGAGAAGCTCATCTCATAGTTCCGCGCCAATTCCGACACCGACCGCTCCTGGAGCATCGACTGCCGAAGGATGTCGCGTCGGGTCGCATCCGCCAGTGCCTGGAAGATGCGGTCGGTCTCCGTCTCACTCAATTCAAGTACAACCATTTGGTTGTAGATTAGGTGCTTCCGATGCCAACCACAAGGGTGTGGGGCTAGCAACTTCCACCCGCTTTGAATCCCGGCCAAACCGGCCCGAGCTCTGGACACGACATGTCAGCGGACCATACTGGGCAGATGGACAAGCTCACGACAGCCCAGATCCTCGACGCGGCCCTCGACGACTGGAGGCTCCTCGCCCAAGCCCTCCACGGACGCTTCCGCACCAAGAACTTCGCCGGAGGCCTGCGCTTCGTCAACGCCGTCGGCGAGGCCGCCGAGGAGGCCAACCACCATCCCGACCTGACGCTCACCTACCCCCGCGTGGACATCAAGCTGCTCAGCCACGACGCCTCCGGCATCACCGAACGCGACGTGGACCTCGCACGGACGATCAGCGACATCGCCCGCGAACAGGGCATCATCGCGGACCCCGTGGCCCTGGCCGAAATCGAACTGGCGCTCGACACCGCGGACCTCGCCGCCGTCGGGCCGTTCTGGGCCGCGCTTCTGACCGGAAGCACCGACGCCCTGCACGGGGACGACGTCGTGGACCCCAACGGCCGGGTCCCGCTCCTGTGGTTCCAACACACCGACGCGCACGAAACCCCGCGCCAGCGCTTCCACATCGACGTCTGGGTCCCCCACGACGTCGCCGAGCAGCGCATCGAGGCGGCCCTCGTCGCGGGTGGGCGCGTGGTCGACGAGAAGCAGGCGCCGTCCTTCACCCTCCTGGAGGACGCCGAGGGAAACCGCGCCTGTGTCTGCAACTCCTTGGACCGCTGACCGGCCGCGCACTCTTCCCCCACAGCCCTTGGCGCGACCTGCCCTGTCCACTTTCGCGCGGTCCCAGAAGACAGCCCGCTGGCGCGGCGGAAGAGTAGATGCATGACCATCGCATGGGCGGGAACGACGACGGCGGGGCCGGACTTTTCGGGCCTCGCGGAACAGTTGCGCGCCGCCGTCGATGAATTCAGCGGCCAGGTCATCGAGGCGCGAGAGGCTGTCGAACTCCTGCGCGGAGTGGAAACCCTCGCGCGGATGGTCGGGCTCGCCCAGATGTCCGCCGCCCAGGTCGCGGAGCGTTCGAATGTCGCCGGGCTGGGAATGTCCGGCACTGGGGCGGGCAACAAGTCCGAATACCGGTCCACTGCCGACTTTCTCTCCAAGACGCTGATGATCCCCTTTGGCGACGCGAAGCGGCGCCTGGAAGCGGCGGAACAACTGCTGCCGCGGCAATCCATCACGGGCGAATCGCTTGCTCCGATGTACCCGACGCTCGCCGGTGCCGTACGCGACGGCTGGATCTCCACCAACACGGCACAACTCATCAGCAGGCAATTGCATGGCGTTGCCTCGGTCGCCGCCCAGCTCCCCGGAGGCGGCGCCCGCCAGCTGGCCGCCATGGAAGAAAACCTCACCCAGACCGCGCTCCAGTCCACGCCGGAAACCGTTCGGAAGGCCGCCCAGAAGTGGGTTCAGGCCTTCGATCAGGACGGGATGGAGCCGTCGGAGCAGACCAAACGGCAACACCTCGGACTCGTGGACCTGGGCAGGAAGTTCGGGCTTCGGCACTTCGAACTCTTCACGGACGACATGCAGGCCGAGAAGCTCCTGGCCGCCTGCCTCCCAGCCGCCAATCCGCGGACCGGACCACGGACCCCGGCGCCGCCAGCGCCGCCAGCGTGTCCGGCGCGTCCGGAGCCGGACGCGGACGCGGGTGAGCACACGGATGCGGGTGGACACGCGGACGCACGAGCAAGCGAAGCCTCGGCCGGGAGAGCCGTCGGAACCGCCGTCGACATCGCGGGCAACACCATTCCGGCGGCGTTCGCAGCGGCCACGCCAGACGGTGAGCCCGCAGAGGCCCCCGAAGACCCACGCTCTCGGCCCGAGAAGTTGCTCGACGGCCTGATCATGGCCATCGACGCCGGCCTGATCTCCGGCAAGCTGCCCCGAAACGGCGGCCACCGCCCTCAGGTCATGGTGACCATCGACTACCAGACGCTCCTCGACCAACTCGACGAGCTGGACCCCGGGCACCTGCCCACCTCGGAGACCGCGATCGGTGGTCGCATCCACCCCGCGCACATCCGACAGGCGGCCTGCGGCGCCGAGATCATCCCGGTGGTCATGGGAGGCGAGGGCCAGGTGCTCGAGGTCGGCCGCGGAGAACGCCTCTTCACCCCGGAGCAACTCAAGATCCTCTACGCACGAGACCGTGGCTGCAGTTTCCCGGGATGCACCGTGCACGCTTTCATGACCGAGGCGCACCACATACTCCCCTGGTCCCACGGCGGCCCGACAGACGTCGACAACGGGGTCCTCGCTTGCTCGTTCCACCACCACCTCGCACATGCGGGCGACTGGACCATCGTCGTTGCCGCAGGCGTTCCGTACTGGGTGCCGCCGCCGTGGGTGGATCCCGCACAACCCCGTTTGCGGAACACCTATTTCCATCCCGACGTCGGAACGGCGCTCGCCGGATTGTGACACCTGCGGTGGTGGGCACTTCGTCGACACCGACGTGCCGAACCGGGTTACCCTTATCCGGATGGCCACACTCCGCGAAGCCCAAAAAACGATGACGAAACGGCTCCTGCTCGACGGGGCGCCGGGACTTTTCGAAACCAAGGGCTACGCCGCGACCACCATCGACGACCCTGCCGTCGGCGCGGGCACCTCGCGGACGACGTTCTACACGCACTTTCCGTCCAAGACCGTGCTGGTGGCGGACCTGATCATCCGCCTCGGCAAGATCCCGACGGATCACGACGAGCCGGCGCTGGCCACGACCGGGTCCGCGTGCCGCCTGCTCACCGAACAGTAGAAACCTCCCCCACTCCCTTACCGAAAGGCACCGCCGTGAGCTCGCTCAAGGACCAACTCCGCGCAGACATGACCGCCCACCTGAAGTCCGGCAACAAGTTGGCCCTGATGACCCTGAGGAACCTGCTCGGCGAGATCAACACCAAGGAAAAGGGCGGCAAGACGCCGATCGAGCTCGACGACGCGCAGGTCACGTCGCTGCTCCAAAAGGAGGCGGCCCGCCGCCGCGAAACCGCGCAGACCTACACCGACGCCGGCCAGGACGACCGCGCCGCACAGGAAAGCTCCGAGGCGGACTTCATCGAGACGTACCTCCCCGCCGCGCTGACGGAGGACGACGTCGCCGCGATCGTCGACCGCGCCATCGCCACTCTCACGTCCGGCGGCGAGGCTCCGGGCATGCGCCAGATGGGCCAGGTCATGAAGCTGGTCTCCGCCGAGGTGGCGGGCCGCTACGACGGCAAGGCCACCAGCGAGATGGTCAAGGCCCGCCTCGCCTAGGCAGCCTTATACATTCCGGCGCTCCCCGTGACGGACCCATCGTTGCGGCGGCACCCCGTTTCGAACCTCCCCGCGCCGGGTCGCGCTAAATAGGGGGTCCCGGACCCTTTTGGCCTTGGCCCGCCGGGGCTACATTGGTTCCATTGGGGAACAGCCCACGCGTTTTCTTGGGGAACACGCGTTTTTGGGGAGAATCCGGGCTGTTCGGGGGAACAGGGGGACACCATGTCCGTGCACGCACTGGACCATACGGATTACGGCACCGCAGACGTCGCCGGGTGGGACACGGGCGCCGCCGTCGGGACGGACACCACGCACGTGGCCCTGCGCAAGGCCCAACAACTGTGCGCGTTCCGGCTGAAGGTCGGACTGTTCTGCCGCAGCATGGGTCTGGCCACCTACTGGCGGGACGAGGTAATGGACTGGCGCCAGGCCGTGCCGGTGCACACGGGCCGGTTCTCCGACTACGCGCTCCGGCTCGGCACCCACGACCCCGACCGCCTGCTGCGCGCCGTCCACAGGCTTCCCGAACACCGCAAACTCGACGCCATCGTGGTGCACGAGGCGCCCGACTTCACCGACCTCGAGTGGCGAATCCTGCGGGCCTCGCTCCGGACCCCCGTCTGCCCCGAAAACCACGTCGCCGGGCGCGTGTTCGCGTACTCGGACGTCGCGCAGGCCGACGCCGTGGCCGCCCCGTCCGTTCCCGCCAGCTTCCAGCCATGCTTCACGGACGACGCCGAGGACCTCGCCATGGACTGTGTCGTCGCGCTGCGGCGCGAGGGCTGGCGGAAGAGCGAGATCGCCGTCCTCACCACGGGACGGCGCCACCCGTACCACGAGGCGAACCTCCTGGACGCGGCCTCGCCGACCGCATACTGGGCCTCCTGCCACGCCGGCGACGAGGAGTTCTACGGACAGGTGCGCGAATTTCGCGGACTCGAGCGCCCCGCCGTCGTGCTGTGCGTGAACGGCTTCGACGACTCGGCCACCGCCGCCGAGCAGATGCGCGTCGGACTGTCCCGCGCGCGGAACCGCCTGGTCGTCGTCGGCAACCCCGCCGTCATCGACGCGGCCGCCGGCCGGGGAACGACGTCGGTGCTCGCCCGCGCGCTGCCGACCCGGGCGGCGCTCGCCCGGAGGCTGCCCCCTACGACAGCGACAGCGCGAAGCTGAGGACGAAACCCGCCGTCGTGCTCAGGGCCACCGCGGGGCCGCCGTGCTCGTAGGCCTCCGGCATGAGGGTGTCGGCGAGCGAGGCGATCACGGCCCCGGCGGCGAACGCCAACGGCAGCGAAATGGTCTCCGGGTCGCTGCCGGAGAGCGGGCCGGCGCCGACCACGACCGCGGCGACCAGCAGCACCGCGCACACGGACCACAGGCCGACGACGCGTCCCGCCGATTTCCCCTGACTGCGCATCGAGGCCGCCCCGACGAGCGCCTCGGGCAGGTTGGAAACGAAGATGGCGGCCAGCAGGGCCAGTCCGCCGGTCCCCTCGGTCAGCGAGACGCCGAGCGCGATGTTCTCCGGGACGCCGTCCAGGGTCACGGCCGCGAGCAACGCCATGCCGGCCGCCCCGTGCGTGGACGCCTTGCCCGGGGCCTTCTCCTGGGCCGCCGCGTCCGTGTCCAGCTTCGCGCTGCCGTCGAACTCGTCGACGGGCGCGCCCTCGGTGGCCTCGCCGGGCTGCGCCAGCCGGTCCAGGAAGGCACTCAGAGCCGTGAACACCGCGGCGCCGGCCAGCAGGCCCAAGGCCGCCCGCCACATGCCGCCCTTCTCGTAGGCGTCGAGGAACAGTTCGAAGGTCAGCGCCGTAATCAGGGCACCGGCCGCGAACGCCAGCAGCATCGCCAACACGCGCTTGGGCAGCTCGAACCGGACACCAACCAGCGCCCCCAGCACTAACGCGCTGGAGGCGACCGCACCGAAAATCAGAGAGGATCCCACGGCGCCCAGTATTAACCGGAGCGGTTGCCGGCCGCAATGGGTGGACTGTTGCCGGCCGCCGTGGATGGACGATCGCCTGCCGGATGGGTGGACTGGACGCCCCTCTTCCCTTGCGGGACCACCCCCACGACTGTTAGGCCTAGTAGAAGGGCCGAAACAGCAACTACGCGGGAGCGCGGCGCTCTCCCCCGACCAAGGAGCAACCGTGACCAGAAGCGACCCGTCCGTCGAGGAACCCGACGAGAGGAACATCGAGGTCGAGGACCACCCCAAATCATGGGTGGCGGGACTGCCGGGCGTCTACCACTCCATGCAGCCGGCCCTGAAGCACATGGGCCCGGTGCGCACGGCGAAGACCGTCATGAAGATGAACCAGAAGGACGGCTTCGACTGCCCCAGCTGCGCCTGGCCCGACCCCCACAAACGCAAGGCGTTCGAGTTCTGCGAGAACGGTGCCAAGGCCGTCACCTGGGAGGCCACGCCCGTGGTCATCGACTCGGACTTCTGGGCCGAACACCCCGTGAGCGAACTCCGGCAACGCTCCGAATACTGGCTTGGCATGCAGGGCCGGCTCACCGAGCCCGTGCACAAGCCGGCCGGGGAAGACCATTACCGGCCGATCTCCTGGGACGGCGCCATCCGCATTCTGGCGGACAAGCTCAAGTCCCTGGACTCCCCCGATCAGGCCGCGTTCTACACGAGCGGCCGCACCTCCAACGAGGCCGCCTTCCTCTGGCAGCTGTTCGTCCGCGGCTACGGCACCAACAACCTGCCGGACTGCTCCAACATGTGCCACGAATCCTCCGGAGTCGGCATGGGAGAGACCATCGGCGTCGGCAAGGCCACGGTCACGTTCGAGGACTTCGCCAACGCGGACCTCATCATCGTCATGGGCCAGAACCCGGGCACCAACCACCCGCGGATGCTCACCGAGCTGGAAGCCTGCAAGGAGAACGGCGGGAGCATCGTCGCGGTCAACCCGATGCCCGAGGCCGGCCTGCGCCGGTACAAGAACCCGCAGAAGGTCAAGGGCATCATCGGCCACGGCACCGACCTGGCCGACCAGTTCCTGCACATCCGGCTCGGCGGAGACATTGCCCTGCTGCAGGCCGTCACCAAGCGCGTATTCGACGCCGAGGACCGCAACCCCGGGACCGTCCTGGACCACGCGTTCCTGGCCGAACACTGCGAGGGGCTCGAGGAGCTCCGGGCGCACCTCGCCAACGTCGACGAGGCCGAGGTCCTGCGCGCCACCGGGTTGCGGGCCTGGGAAATCGACGAACTCGCCGAGCGTTACATCGCCTCGGAGAAGACCATCATCACGTGGGCCATGGGCATCACCCAGCAGAAGCAGGGGGTCGCGACCATCAAGGAGATGATCAACCTGCTCCTGCTGCGCGGAAACATCGGAAAGCCGGGCGCCGGCGCGTCTCCGATCCGCGGCCACAGCAACGTCCAGGGCGACCGCACCATGGGCATCTGGGAGCAGATGCCGCCCGCGTTCATGGATGCCCTCGGCCGTGAATTCGCGTTCGATCCGCCCCGGGAACACGGCGCCGACTCCATCGCCACGATCCGCGGCATGCGCGACGGGAAGATCAAGGTCCTGGCCGCGCTCGGCGGCAACCTGGTCGCCGCCATCTCCGACACCCACGTGGCCGAGGCCGCCGTGGAGCAGACCGAGCTGACGGTCCAGATCTCCACCAAGCTCAACCGCTCGCACACCGTCGTCGGCGACGAGGCGCTGATCCTCCCGACCATGGGCCGCACGGAGATCGACGTCCAGGAGTCCGGACCGCAGTTCGTGTCCGTCGAGGACACGGTCTGCGCCGTCCACCCCTCGGCCGGAAGCGTCGAACCGGTCTCCCACAAGCTCCTGTCCGAACCGGCCATCGTCAGCCGCATCGCAGACGCCGTTCTGGGCGACAAGATCGCCGCGGACTGGCGGGGCTTCGAGAAGAACTACGACCGCATCCGAGACCATATCTCCCGCGTGGTGCCCGGCTGTGAGAACTACAACACCCGGATCCGCCAGGAGGGTGGCTTCATCCTGGCGCACGGACCCCGTGACTCGCGCACGTTCCCCACGCCCTCGGGCAAGGCCATCCTGACGGTCAACCACCTCGAACCCCTCGAGGCGCCGCCGGGCACGCTGATCCTGCAGACACTGCGCTCACACGACCAGTTCAACACCACGATCTACGGCCACAACGACCGCTACCGCGGCGTCCGGAAGGGCCGCGACGTCGTCTTCGTCAACCCCGCGGACATGGCCGAGCTGCGCCTCGTGGACGGCGGCTTCGTGGACGTGCGCGGAGTCCACGACGACGGCGTCGAGCGAGTCCTGCCCGCGTACCGGGTCGTCGCGTATCCGACGGCGCGCGGCTGCGTGGCGGCCTACTACCCCGAGGCGAACGCCCTGGTGCCCCTCGACGCCGTCGTCGACGGCAGCAACACGCCCGTCTCGAAGGCAGTGATCGTGAAGTTGGAGCCCGTGGAGGCGCCGGCGTAGGCGCGCGACTCCAAGCTCCCCTCCCCAACCACGCGAAGTGGACATTTCCTCGCTTTATAACGGTAGGAAATGTCCACTTCGCGTGGTGTGGGTGGGGGTGGCTAGGTCACCGCGTGGCGGGTCCGGAACTCCTCGGCGTCCCAGGCCCGCGTGTCCAAGACATCGCGCAGGGCCTCGACCGCGTCCCACACGTCCACGTGGGACGTGTACAGCGGCGTCACGCCGAAGCGGAGCACCTCCGGCTCGCGGTAGTCCCCGATCACGCCGCGGGCGATCAGCGCGCTCATCACCGCGTACCCCTCGGGGTGCCGGAAGCTGACGTGGCTGCCGCGCTCGGCGTGGGAGCGCGGGGTCACCAGCTCCAGCGGATGCGCCGCGCAGCGCGCCTCGACGAGTCCGATGAACAGGTCGGTCAGCGCCAGCGACTTCGCCCGGACCTGGCCCATGTCCGCGTCCAGCGAGACGTCCAGCCCGGTCTCGACCATGGCCAGGCTCGTCACGGGCTGGGTTCCGCACAGAAAACGGTTGATGTTCGACGCCGGTGCGTACGCGTCCGCCATGGCGAACGGCTTCGCGTGCGACCACCACCCGGACAAGGGCTGCCAGAACCGCTCCTGGTGCCGGGCGTTGACCCAAATGAATGCTGGCGAGCCCGGCCCACCATTGAGGTACTTGTACGTGCAGCCGACCGCGAAATCGGCCTCGGCCGCGTTCAGGTCCACCGGAACGGCGCCAGCCGCGTGGGCGAGGTCCCAGATCACCAGCGCACCGGCGTCGTTCGCCTGGCGGGTGACCGCCGGCAAGTCCCACATGGAACCGGTGCGGTAGTTCACGTGCGAGAGGGAGACGACGGCGACGGAACCGTCCAGCGCCGCCTCCAACGGGAGTGCGTCGTCGACCAGGCGGACCTCGTAGCGGGTCCCCGTCTCCTCGGCCACGGAGTTGAGGAAGTCGCTGATGCCCTCGGCGATGTAGATGTCCGTCGGGAAGTTGTCGCGCTCGGTAAGGATGACCCTGCGCTGCGGCGCGTCCACCTGCTGGATGCGCACGGCGGAGGCGAGCGCCTTGAAGAGGTTCAGGCTGGTGGTGTCCGTGACCACGGTTTCGCCGTCGCGACCGCCGATCAGACGGGCGAGCTTGTCACCCAGGCGCGCGGGGAGGTCGAACCAGCCGGCCGTGTTCCAGCTGCGGATCAGGCCCTTGCCCCAGTCCTCGGCGACGATTTGCGTGGCGCGCTCCAGCGCCCCGACCGGGAGCGCGCCGAGCGAGTTCCCGTCCAAATACACGACGCCGTCCGGCAACACGAAGCGCTCCCGAAACGCGCGCAGCGGATCCGTCCGGTCGGCGGCCTCGCAGGCCGTGCGGTCGGTGGGCCGAATCGTCTTCGTCATGTGCTCAGTCAACCAGCCCCGCGAACTCGTCGGCGACCAACCTGCCGATCTTCCGTCCGGCGGCATCGAACGCCGGGTGCAGGTCCACGGGTGCCTCGTCGCGGCGGTACACGCGGCCGGCGTCGTCCAGCAGGCACGCCACCTCGCCGTTGCGCTGGACCGCCCAGAAGCGGTGCGCGGCGTCGTCCGGCTGGCCGCCGCTCCCGCCGCCGTCCTCGCCGTCGGGGTGGTTGCCGGGCTGGCCGCCGCCGGGGTGGTTGCCGGGCTGGCCGCCGCCGAGGCTCCGGCGTCGTTCCTCCGCGCCGGGAAAGTCGGCGAAGAGGTGCTCGGCGGGTCGGTGGCCCGGCCCGATGGCCAGGGCCGAGCGCACCTCGCACGGCCGCGTGGACGTCGATCCGCCCGCGACCAGCGCGGTAACGATCCGGTAGGTCAACAGCGGCCCGGCGGTGCGCAACGACCGCTGCGGGGCGGGCAGCCCCGCGGCCTGCTCGAGTTCCAGGACGGTCCCCAGCGCCGGCGACGTGAAGACGCGCGACCACTCGACGCTGAGGTCGGGAGCGCTGCCGTCCTCCCCGACGGTCAGGTCCCCCGCCCGGTTAATGTCGATCGTGCGGACGCCACGAACCTCGTCGAAGAGGCCGAGACTGTCCCGGGGACCGTCGCCGGAGGCTCGCGGGCCGTCACGCCACTCGTGGATCGCCAGTCTGGCGTGCCGGCGGCACAGCTCCGTGGCGATCCACCAGCTCCGGGCGTTGACCAGCCAATAGTCGTACGTCTTGCTGTTTTCGGTATGCGTCGCCATGAAACCATCCTGCCTCTCATCACGGACGGGCGATAGGAAAAACTTGTTCGGCGCATCGAACCGGTCGGGCTCGCCACGCGTCCTAGTGAGTGACACGAGAACTAGGCGCTCAAGGGGCGGGGTGCGCGGGCGAGGAGACCGGAGTACACCATGCACACCACCATCACCGAGCGGGCGTCGTTCCTCGACCGTCCCATGTCCGAACAGTCCACCCGGAAGTTCGTCGGTGGGCTGGTTCTGGTGGCCCTGACCGCCTGGGGCCTCACCGTTTACCTTTCGACCCAGGTCGCGGTCGACAACACGACCCATCTCGTGGCGCTGGCGGTCCACATCGTGTCCATGGCCGCGGCCTTCGGCGTGGTCCTGCTGGTGGACTGGCACGGGTTCCTCTGGCTGCTGCGCCGGCGGCGGCTCAGCGAAACCATACGGCTGGACGGCGCCGCCACCCCGCTGATCTGGGGCGGGCTGGGCGGCATGATGGTCAGCGGCGTTTTCCTCAGCCCCGACCTGACGTCCGGGCTGACGGTGACCAAGCTGGCCGCCGTACTGATTCTGACGGTCAACGGGATCCTGCTCATTCCCCTGATGCGGCGGCTGGTGCAACTCCCGCCGACGACGACGTTCGGCGGCCTCCCTATGGGTCAGCGCATCCACATGCTGCTCGGGGCGTCCATTTCGCAGGCCGCCTGGTGGACGGCCATCCTCGTGGGGTTCGTGAACGCGTCCTCGTAGGGCCAAACTGTCCCCGGCCCGTGGTGTTCTGGTGGTGTCGCCACGAAAGGGGGACACGAGATGCCGCCGCAAGGGCGCCCGGGCGAGCGTTCCCGTCCCATGCCCGCCCCGTCCGGTCGCGGGACCGGAGCACTGCCGGCCCACGCGCCCACTCCGCAAGCCCACGCAAGGGTGCTGCCGGCGCACGCGACGCTCATGGAGCTGCGGACCGCCGGCTGGACCCTTGCGGACGTTGCCGACACCTACCTGGTGTCCGCGGAGGAGGTACGGAATGCGCTGGTCGCCGGCCATCCGCGCCAGCCGGCGACGTAGCGTCGCAGCGGGCATAAGCACTTGTCAAACCGCAACAATCAACCTCTCGATATTCCGCTCCGATGCTCCTACCATGCAGCTATAGGTCGATTTCGCTCGACAGTCGGCCCCCGCCGGGGGCGGATATTGATGAGGAGAGCACGATGACAACGGCAGGTCACATCAGCGGCCGCACGGCCCACAGGTCAAACGTTCAGACGGCCTCCCTCGCCGTCGGCGCCGTATTCCTTTTGGTTGGTCTCCTGGGCTTCATCCCGGGCGTCACCACCAACTACGACCAGCTCTCCGTGGCTGGCCACACCTCGGAGGCCATGCTCTTCGGGGTCTTCCAGGTTTCGATCCTCCACAACATCGTTCACCTGTTGTTCGGTGCGGCGGGCGTGGCGATGGCCAAGACGGACTCGGGGTCGCGCAACTTCCTCATTTGGGGCGGCGCCGTCTACCTGGTCCTGTGGATCTACGGCTTGGTTGTCCCGCATGAGAGCGCCGCGAACTTCGTTCCCGTGAACATGGCGGACAACTGGCTGCATCTGGTCCTCGGTGTCGGCATGATCGCGCTGGGTGTCGTGTTGACGCGCGACCACACGTCGCACCGGCACAGCAAAACCTGAGGCCGTTCGACCTGACGCCAAGGAACACCCATACGCCCATCGCTTGACGCGCTAGCGTTAACGCGCCAAGTGGCGGACCACCGTTCGCGTGGTCCGCCACTTGGTTGCATGAGGGGCTCGTTTCACCCCTTTGCGTGGGGCTTGAATGCCCCAGCGTGAAGGGCTATTAGCCGGGGAGGTCCAGCTTGTCGCCCACGAAGATCAGGTTGGCGTCCGCGACGACATCCTGATTGACGGCGAAGACGGCCTTCCAGCTGTCGATCCCGTGGTCCTCGGCGATCGTGGCCAAGGTGTCGCCGGCCTGAACCGTGTGGTCCGCTCCGGAGTCCTTGACGTCGGTGGCCACGTGCTTGCCATGTCCTGCGGCCTGCTTGGCCGGCTCGGCGACCTCTGCCTGCGGGGCTTCGGCCTGCGGAGCCTCGGCCTTGGGGGCTTCGGCACGGTGCTTCGGCGCGGCCTCCGCCTGGACCTCGGTCTCCGCGGAGGCGTCGACCTCGGCCGCGGCGCCGGAGATGGAGCCCTCCTTGCCGGACAGCCCCAGTTCGGCCGAGCATGCCGGCCAGGCGCCCCAGCCCTGACCCGCCAGGACCTTCTCGGCAACGGCGATCTGGGTGGACTTGCTGGCGTTGGCCGCGCTACCGGTGCCGCCGAACGCCTCCCAGGTGCTCTGGCTGAACTGCAGGCCGCCGTAGTAGCCGTTGCCCGTGTTGATGCTCCAGTCGCCGCTGGACTCGCACTGCGCGAGCGCGTCCCAGGTTGCGGTGGACGCGGCGGAGGCGGGCGCCGCCCCCAGGCCCGCGGCCGCACCGGTCAGTGCCAGTGCCGCGACGCCACCGGCGACGCCGGCGCGGGTGAAACGGGAAGTTTTATTGGACTTCTGGTTCACGATTCTCCGGGTGCCATCCCACGCTCGGACCGTCCCCGGCCTTCGGTGCGCCATCGTCCGGCGTCGAATTGGTTTCAAGGCATGTGCCGTCCGGTGGACGATGGTGGATACCGGACGGGCTGGCCAGCTTCGATCGTCCCGAACGAGGGGCGTTATCAAAACGTGACTATTCGACAATAGGTGAAACACCCTCCCCCGCGTCAAACCAAAATCGTCCTTCCCAGTGGTTTAACAGTTTTTACACAAGCTTCGCGGTGCCCACGCCAGCCCCTGAGCATCACCGTTCCCGAGGGAACGCCGTTCATCGACTACGAGCGGGAATTCGACTTCCCCGTCGGCGACGTCTTCCGCCCACGCCAAACCGGACCTGATCAAAGAGTGGCTCAGGCCGCGCCGCCTGACGATCGAGATACCACTTCGACGTCCACTCCGGCGGCGCCTACAGGTATGAGCACATCGGACTGGACTGTGACCGCTGCCGGCTCCGCGGCCGCGCCGTCTACCCGGACGTGGAGTCGCGCAACGGCATGGCGGCCTCCGGCATGGAGTCCGGAATGACCGAGGGGTACGAGCGGCTCGACGAGCTTCTGGGCGGAGAGCCCGGCGACCCAACCCCCTGAGCCGACCCCCTGAGCCGACGCCGAGCCGCGCCACGCGGGCGCGTCTAATCGTCGGGCGCGTCTATTCGTCGTGGCCCTGGTCACCGCTCATGGAGCCCTCGGCGGGCGGTGTCTCGCCCGGCGGCACGCCGCCACCGGGCTCCAGCCCGGTGATCGTCTGCGACAGCGGATCCGGGTTCGGCCCGCTCCCCTGCTCCGTTGAGCCCTGGTCACCCTCGTTACCGGCCTCGTTCTCCTCGTCGGAGTATTTGCCGGTCCCGGCGATCAGATCGTCGAAGGTGTCGCCGTCGTTGGTGGTTCGATCCTGGTCAGACATGGTTTTGCCTTTCGTTGGGCGCCTACGCGGCGAGGACGGCCTTGATCTCTCGGACGAACGCCTCGAGGTCGGCCGGCGTCCTGGACGTGATGAGGGTGAACGCGCCGTCGCTGTCGACGACGACCTCGTCGTCGCTCCATTCGGCGCCCGCGTTGACCGTGTCGGTCCGTACGGACTTGAACGACGTCAGCTTCCGTCCCTTCACGAGATCGGTCTCGACGAGCAACCACGGAGCGTGGCAGATGGCGGCAACCGGACGACCGGAGGCGGCAAACGCGTTGACGATCCGCTGCGCATCCGGATCCAGCCGCAGGGAGTCGGAGTTCCCGGTCCCGCCCGGGACCACCAGCAAATCGTAGGCGGCATCGTCCACGTCCGACATCGCCGCGTCGGCGCTTTGTTCGGTGCCCGGCTCGCCACCCGACGTCGTCGCGACCGCCCCTGCCTCGACGGCGGCAACGGTCACCTCGGCACCGGCGGCCCGCAGCTCCTCCACCGGAACCGCGAGCTCGTCCTGCTCCACGCCAGCGTTCGTCGATACGACCAGAACCTTCTTGCCTGAAAGATCGGACATGCAAACCATCCCTTCCGTTGAAGTCGGTGTTCGGTGCCCACGCTGGCACTCAACACCGGCCCATGCAAGCCCTGAGCCGTTCGCCCGGCTCGGCTAAGCCTTCCCCAGCACGTGCCGCAACGCCGCTTCCAGGGTCCGGTGGCGGAACTCGTAGCCCCACGATTCGGACTTCGCCGCGGACACGCGCTGGTCCGCCCCGGTCAGCTCCCGCGCGCCCTGTTCGCCCAGCAACAGCCGCGGCCCGAACGCGGGGACGGGCACCGCGGCGGGACGGCGGAGCACCCGAGCCAGGGTTTTGGCGTAGTCGCGGGCCGTGACGGGAACGGGCGCGACCGCGTTCACCGGCCCGGCCGCGGCATCTTCCCCGTCCTCGAGCACGGCGAACGCGTACAGGCCCACGATGTCGTCGATGCCGATCCAGCTCTGCCACTGATCGCCGCCCAGCGGCCCGCCGACCCCCGCCACGTACAGCGGCAAAAGCCGCTGCAGGATGCCGCCCGACGGCGACTGCACCAGACCCGTACGCAGGTTCACGACGCGCACACCGGCCTCGCGCGCCGGATCGCACGCCTTCTCCCAGGCACCGCAGACCTGCGCCAGGAAGCCGTCGCCCTCGGCCGCATCCTCCGTCAACGGTGTCGGCCACGACGGGCTCGGTCCCGCGTCGTCGGCCGCGGTTTCCTCGGCGACTTCCCCAGCGCCGTCCAGCCCAGCGCCGTCCAGCCCCGTGCGGTGCAGCCCCGCGCCGGGCGGCCCCGTGCGATGCGACTGCGTGCCGTAGTAGCCGATTCCCGACGCCCCCACCAGGGTCCGACGCCGGCCATCCCCCGCCAGTTCGGCCAGCGTACGCGCGATGAGGGACGTGCCTGCCGTTCGGCTGGACATGACCTTCTGTTTCATTTCCGGCGTGAAGCGCCCGCCGATGGACTGGCCGGCGAGATGTACGACCGCATCGCACGAGCGCAACGCCTCGGCGTCGAGCACGCCCCGCTCCGGATCCCACCGGACCTCGTCCGGGCCACGCGGCGCACGGCGCACCAGACGGATCACGCGGTGCCCTCCCCCTGCCAACAGCGCGCACAGCTGCGTGCCGATCAGTCCCGAGGCCCCCGTGACGGCCACGGTCCGGGGCGCGCCCGAATGCAGGGAGTGGAACCGCAGGTCGGCCAGTAGTTGGCGCTCCCGGTACGCGAAGATGCGCCGCAGCTCGCGGGCGAACAGCTCCTCCGACCATCGCGCGGCGCGGCCCCAGGGAAGCTTGGACAGCAGGGGCAGTTCGGAAACAACCGGAAGCTTCGACGCCAGCGGCAGCTCGAACTCGATGCGGTCGCGCATCACGGTCCCGGGCCGCCCGCCCGCGCCGGCGTCGCCGTCCGCGCCGACAGGGCCGGCCAGGCTGTCCGCAGCGCCCGCTCCAGCCGCGTCGCCGGCGTCGTCCTCGAACGTGTGCGTATGCTCCCAGCGCTCCAGCGGGCCGGAGTCCATGACGTCCGTGAAGGACCGCCCCGGGTCCAGGCGGGTGTGCCGCGCGTGCCACGGGATCTCGGGGCGGGCCCACCCGGGCAGCGGAAGCAGTCCCGCCGCCACGCCGGCCACGGAGCCGGCTCCGATGCCCAGGACGCCGGGCGCGCCCACGCCGATCACCGCCGTCGAACCGACCTCGATGCCCTCGGTCGGTTCCTGCCGGACGCTGCCGGAGAACGGCGGGCTCAGCCTGACCAGCGCGCCGGGGCGGGCGAACCAGGCGAAGACCTCGTCGCGGGGATGGGGAATAACGGTGGTGTACTCGAAAACGGCCATGGTCCCACTATTGCCGACGCGGCGGACCGTGGATACCCGCACGCCCTTCCGCGCACCACCACGGGCCGGTAGCGTGGCGCCCGAAACCACAGGAGACCCCGACCCCAGGAGACCCGCCATGGACTACACGCTCACCATCGCCACGCCGCGACCTTCACCCAGAAGCTCGGCCAGGACGCCGGCGACGCCCTCGGAGGCTACATCATCCTCGGCGCCTGCAACCCGCAGCTGGCCCAGCGCGGCATCACGGCCGAACCGGAGCTCGGCGCCACCGAGACCACCATCGAGTCGATCGATCCCCAAGCCATGGTCAAGCTGAGCTCCAGCGACGCCACCCGCGAGATCGCCGACGACGCGGGAAACCGCCTGCAGGCTGCGCTGGACGGGATCGCGGGCGGGTAACGCCGCATTTCGCACCGGTGGAACCACGGGTCCAGCCGTCGACTAGGCTGGGTAGAAGGTGAGCCGGGAAGTCTGGTCGGCAGATTGCACAGTCGACCCCTTTTTCAGGAGATCCCGTGGAAAACCCCACACCCCCATCCGAACGCGCCACCCCCGGCCGCCGACCGCTGATCGGGCGAGGCAGCTACGCCGAAGCCCTGCGCATCGGCGAGATCCTGCGCATGGAGACCGTCGGAGGGGCGCTGCTCGTCGCCGCCGCCGTGATCGCGCTCATCTGGGCCAACTCCCCGGCGTCGGACAGCTACTTCGCCCTGCGCGACTTCAAGATCGGCTACGAACCGTGGCACCTGGACCTGAGCCTGGGCGCCTGGGCGGCCGACGGCCTGCTCGCCGTCTTCTTCTTCCTCGTGGGGCTGGAACTCAAGCGCGAGGTCGTCGCCGGGGACCTGCGCAACATCAGCAAGGCGATCGTGCCCGTCGCCGCGGCCGTGGGCGGCGTCGTGATTCCGGCGCTGGTCTACGCGGCGATCAACTGGGGAAACCCCGAAACCATCCGTGGCTGGGCCATTCCCACGGCCACGGACATCGCCTTCGCCGTCGCGGTGCTGGCCGTCATCGGCTCCCACCTGCCCACCCCGCTGCGCATCTTCCTGCTCACGCTCGCCGTCGTGGACGACCTCATCGCGATCGCGATCATCGCTTTCTTCTACACCAGCGACATCAATACGACGGCGTTGCTCCTCACCCTCGTGCCCATGGCCCTCTACGCACTCCTGGCGCAGCGCTTCCGCCGCTTCTTCGGGCTGAAGCCGGCCGCCGCCTGGCTGATCCTGCTGCCGCTCGGCATCGTCGCATGGGCCCTGCTCCACGCCTCGGGCGTCCACGCGACCATCGCCGGCGTGGTGCTGGGCTTCGCCATCCCGGTCCTGCGGAGCAAGGCCGAGGGCGGTCCCGAGGCCGGCCCCGGACTCGCGGAGATCTTCGAGCACCGGTTCCGTCCCGTCTCCGCCGGATTCGCCGTGCCCATCTTCGCGTTCTTCTCCGCCGGCGTCGCCGTGGGCGGCCTCGAGGGACTCGGCTCGGCCCTTACCGACACCGTCACCCTCGGCATCGTCGCCGGCCTGGTGCTCGGCAAGCCGGTCGGCATCCTGCTGTTCACCTGGATCATGGCGAAGTTCACCCGTGCCACGCTTGACCCGCAACTCAAATGGGTGGACCTCACCGGCGTCGGGCTGCTCGCCGGCATCGGGTTCACGGTCTCGCTGCTGGTCGCGGAGCTCAGCTTCGGGCTCGGCGACCCGGCGAACGACCACGCCAAGGTCGCCATCCTGCTGGCTTCGGTACTTGCCGCGCTGTTGGCCGCCGTGCTGCTCGGCGCGCGCAACAAGGCCTACCGCAAACTCGAGGCCGAGGAGCGGGTGGACGCCGACCACGACGGGATCCCGGACGTCTACCAGCGAGGCGAGTAGAGCATCGAGTAGCGCGGGTCGCCTGGTCCCCCGGAGGGCTCAGGCGACCGCCCCGCCGAGCAACGCGAACGACGCCGCCACGGACCCGCCGATGACGGCCGCGAACCCTGCCAGCCACACCACGGACGGCACCCCGGTGGCGCGCGCCAGGATGAACGCGTCGGACGACCACGCCTGGCCCGGCCGGGCGTGGACCCGGGCCACCTTGAACCAGTCCTTCACGGAGCCGACCACCAACGCGATCCCGAGCGACACGGCCACATAGGCGACGGCCTCCGCCGGCGTGAACACGACCAGCGCCTGTGCGATGGCCGCGCAGACGACGGCCACCAGCATCCCCATGGGGTTGCGGATGAAGAGCAGCGCCACTAGTAGCAGTAGCGCGCCGACGGACAGCGCGGCGCCGGCCCAACCCCCGCACGCGGACCAGATCAGCAGCATCCCCGCGACCGCGGGGGCCGGGTAGCCCCAGAACCCGGCCCAGGCGGCTCCGGCTTTGCCGCGGCCGTGGCTGACCATCTCCCCCGAGTGGTCCAGCCGCAGCCGGATGCCCCGGACGATCCGTCCGGTGCTCATCGCCGCGAGCGCGTGGCCGAGTTCGTGGGTGAACGTGACGAACAGCCCGAACCACCTCCAACTGGCCCGCGGGACGGACAACGCGATCGCCGCCGCGATGATCAGAACCAAGGTGATGGCGGGGGCATTCAGGGGCACGCCGCGGGTGAAACCGGCCACCACGGCGTCCCACCAGCCGTTCCACGAGGCCGTCCACCAGCCGGGATCGGCGGTCGTGGCGGCGTTTGCCGGGAGATGTCGCAGAATATTCACGGATCGAGGCTATGCGACCATTCTGTGAGGGCCGTCCAAAGTTTCGGCGGTTACCCTTGTATGGTCAATCTTTTTCGGGCCGCATCCATGCGCCGCCCGCCGCCGGGAGGAAGGAGGCACAGTGCTCGGAGCAGCCGCCGCGCGCCTCTCCGCGGTACTGGCCGCCGTCGTCGGGCTTCCCCTGATCCTGGCCGCCGCTCTGGCCGGGGGCGGTGCACCGGCTACGGGCGCGTCCCCCACCGCACCGGACCTAAACGCCGTGGTGTCCGTCGCGGCGGACCAGCCGGACTACGAGGACGTGCGGTGCCCCGACGGCACCCCGGACCCCGCCTGCGCACCCGCCAACGAGTCGAGCCCGACGATGCCCACGGTCTCGCCGCGCCCCGATTCCGACTCCCTGTGGGGGGCGCGGCGCCACGACGGTACCGCCGCTGAACTGCGCGGCCGCGGGGCGGCGGCGCGGGCGCCCAACCTCGTGGAACTCTCCATCAGCCGGACGTAGGGCACCCGCGCCCGCCTTCCGCCGCTACCATGGCGGTGGGTTGCCCCCGCGTCCGCCCCGGACGCAACCTGCGACCACGCACTACGGAGACGCCATGCCCCAACCACACGAACCCGCCCCCCGGGACGACGCCGACGCGCCGGTTGCCCGCGGCCCACGCCGCGCGCTGGTCGCGGCGATCGCCGCACTCGTCGTCGCGGTCGGCGTCGGCGGCTGGCTGCTCGGCACGCTGACGACGGGCACCGACTACCCGTCCGAGATGTCCACCGACGCGGGGTTCGCCCGCGACATGCAGACCCACCACAACCAGGCCGTTCAGCTCTCGCTGATGGTGCGCGACCGCTCGGAGAACGAGGCGGTCCGCTCCATCGCATACGACATCGCGACCACGCAGGCCCAGCAGTCCGGCCAGATGTTCGCCTGGCTCCAGATCTGGGAACTGCCGCAGACCGGCGACCGCCCCGCCATGGCCTGGATGGAGGACTTCGTCTCCGAGGACGGGGAAGGCCACGCGAGCCACTCCGCCGACTCGGCAGAGCCCTCCGGCCACACGATGGCGTCCATGGGCATGGCCTCCGCGGAGGACCTGGAGAAACTGTCCTCGGCCACCGGCGCGGAAGCGGACCGCCTGTTCCTGCAACTGATGCTCGAACACCACAAGGGCGGGGTGGCCATGGCAGAGGCCGCCATCGACAGCGCCGAGAAACCCGTGGTGCTCGATTTCGCCCGCAAGACGATCACCGCCCAGTCATCGGAGATCAACGCCCTCAACGACCTGCTCGCCAAACTCGGCTGAGCGACGACCAAAGATACGGACACCACCATGGAAAACACCCCCCGCACGCCATCCAAGCGCGAGCACGCCCAGCAAATGGTCGCCCAACAGCAGGCGAAGGCCAAGCGCACGCGGCTGATCACCATCGCGATCGCGGTCGCCGCGATCCTCGCGATCGCCATCCCGACCACGATCGTCATCACCAAGGAGGCCGCTGAGAAGGACGCGTTGGCCGCCGAGGCCGCCAAGCCGATCGAGGGCGTCCAGGAGTTCGAGATCGCCAGCTCCAACCACACCGAGGCTCCGGTGGAATACGAACAGAGCCCCGGAGTCGGCGGCGACCACTTCCCCGGCTGGGCGAACTGCGGCATCTACAACACGGAGGTCGTCGAGACGCACGCCGTCCATTCCCTGGAGCACGG
The DNA here is from genome assembly GCF_051262515.1 of Arthrobacter arnarulunnguaqae. NCBI lineage: Bacteria > Bacillati > Actinomycetota > Actinomycetes > Micrococcales > Micrococcaceae > Arthrobacter > Arthrobacter arnarulunnguaqae. The sequence continues at coordinate 42,930 of NZ_JBIMER010000004.1, forward strand.
GGCCGTCTGGATCACCTACAACGAGGACGCCACCGAGGCCGACGTCACCGCGCTGAAGGAACTCGTCGGCGAACGCACCTACATGTTGCTGACCCCGTTCGCCGCGCAGGAGGAGCCCATCAAGCTCAGCGCCTGGGGCGTCCAGATGGTCGCCGACTCCCCGTCGGACCCGCGCGTGGAGACGTTCATCCAGAAGTACCGCCAGGGCGCGCAGACCCCCGAGCCCGGCGCGGCCTGCACCGGCGGCATCGACGGCTAACGCGCGGACGGTTCCCCGGCTGACCGCCGGGGAATCGTCATCGGATCGTCACCGCTGGACGGCACCCCTGACCCGGGTTGCTCCCTACGCTTAACGGAGTCCGTTTCGTCAGGAAGTAGTAGCGCCCCGTGCCGTCGTCGCCGTCCCGCAAATTGTCCGTTCTTCTCGCCACCGCCGCCCTGCTGGTCCTCGTGGCGGCGTCGTTCGTGTTCCTTCCCGGCCGTTCCGGCTCGACCGCGGGCGACGCCACCCCGCGCATGGCGGACCCGGCCCTGGCCGTGGCCGCCGGTGCGGACGTGGTGCGGTTCGCCGTCGTCGGGGACTCGATCACCGCGGACCACGCGTACCCGCGCGACGTCGCGCGCCGCGTCGTCGGCCAGCGGTCCTGGGTCAACTTCGCCCAGGGCGACGCGACCGCGTTCGTCGGCGGCTGGGCCGTCGGCGGCGCCACCACCGCGCAGATGGCCGACGGAGCTTCCCCGATCGCCGCGGACGTGCTGGTCATGATCGCGGGCACCAACGACATCCACGCCGGCGTTCCGTTCGTGGAGATCGGCTCCAATCTGGAGCGGATCGTGGAGACGGTCGGCGTCCCCCGCGTGCTGGTGTCCTCCGTGCCGCCGCGCGACGCGTTCGCGCCCCGGACGCTCGCCTACAACGCCTGGCTGGAGCGTTTCGTCTCCGACCACGGCTGGGACTGGGTGGACGCCTCCGCGGGCCTGCGCTCCGCGGACCCGGGGCGCTACGCCGAGGGACTCGCCTACGACGGCGTCCATCCGTCCCGCGCGGGCGCCCGGGAGATCGGCACCGCCATCCGGGCCGAACTGCGCGAACAGCCCACCGCGGTGGACGCCCCGGCCCCGGTGGTCCCGGACTCCGAAGCGGTCCCGGACGCCGAGGTGGTTCCGGACACCGAGGTGGTTCCGATGCCGGGCGCCACCGAGGAGTCCTAGTCAAGCGAGGCCTCCGCCGCGGGTCACTTGTTCCGGTGGCCCCCGGCGGCTACCGCATCGACTCGAGTTCCTTGCCCTTGGTCTCCTCGACGAACTTCCACACGAAGAACAGCGACAGCAGCGCGAACGAAGCGTAGAGGCCGTAGGCGAGGACCAGCCCGATCTCGGCCAGGTACGGGAACGACGTGGTGATGACGAAGTTGGCGAGCCACTGGGCGGCCGCCGCTACGGACAGGGCGATCGCGCGGATCTTGTTGGAGAACATCTCTCCCAGCAGGACCCAAACCACCGGGCCCCAGGTGGCTCCGAAGGAAACCACGAACAGGTTGGCGGCGATAAGCGCCACGACGCCCCACGGCTGCGGCAGCGAAACGTCGTCGCCGGCTCCCGTGGACTGGCTGAAGCACACCGCCATCAGGCCCAGGGACAGCGTCATGCCCGCGGAACCGGCCAGGAGCATCGGACGGCGCCCCACCTTGTCCACGAGGGCGATGGCCAGGATCGTCACCGCGATGTTGGTGATGGAGGTGATCACCGTGACGGTCAGCGAGTTCGACTCGGTGAACCCGACCGAGCGCCAAAGGCTGGTCGAGTAGTAGAAGATCACGTTGATGCCGACGAACTGCTGAAAGACGGAGAGCGCGATGCCGACCCAGACGATCGGTAGCAGGCGGCCCTTGCCGCCGAACAGCGAGCCCAGACTCTGGCGCGTTTCCATGTTGATGGTGGCCTTGATGGCGGCCAGCTTCTCCTCCACCGCCTCCTTGGTGCGCAGTCCCACGACGTCGCCGAGGACGACGCCGGCCTCCGCGAACCGGTTCTTGGACACGAGGTAGCGCGGCGACTCGGGCAGGCGCCAGGCGAGCGCGCCGTAGAGGATCGCCGGGACGATCTCCGTCAGGAACATCCACCGCCACGCCTCGAGTCCCAACCAGGTGACCTCGCTGGCGCCCCCGGCGACGGAGGCGATCAGGGCGTCCGAGAGCAGCGCGACGAAGATGCCGGTGACGATCGCCAGCTGCTGCAGCGAGCCCAGCCGGCCGCGGCTGTGCGCCGGGGAGACCTCGGCGATGTAGGCGGGGGCCAGCACGGAGGCCATTCCGACGCCGATGCCGCCGATGAAGCGCCACGCGATGAGGTCCCCGACGCCGAAGGCCAGGCCGGAGCCGACGGCCGAGACGGTGAACAGGACGGCTGCCAGCAGCATCGCCCGCACACGGCCCTTCCGATCGGCCAGGGGTCCGGCGATCCAGGCGCCGGCCATCGCGCCGAGGAGGGCGCAGGAGACCGTGAAGCCCAGCAGCACGCTGCCCAGGCCGAACTCCTCCTGTATGGCGTCCACCGCCCCGTTGATGACGGCGCTGTCGAATCCGAAGAGGAAGCCACCGAGGGCCGCCACCCCGGCGACCATCACGACCTTCCGCGGCGTGGTTTGTGCTGTGGTGTTTGCTGGCATATGTCCATGCTAACCGTCATGGCCGTGCCCGGGACTAGGCTGGAAGCCCCACAACTTCAGGAGAACCATGGCCAACCTCGTGCCCCCGCTTTTGACCACCGCCGGACTCGTCGGCGGATTCCAGACCGCTCGCTCCACGGGCAACCGTCCGCTCGGCGGCGCCGTGTTGGCCGCCGCCGGGACCGCGGCGTTCATTCTCTGGAAGCGCGACGCCGGAACCGGCCGGGCCGCGGCGCTGACGGCGCTCTACGTGCTGGCCTTCGGTGGATCGCACCCGCTGGCCAAGCGGATCGGCGCCTGGCCGGCAGTGTATTCGGTGGCCGGCGCGACCGCCGCCGCGTCCCTCGTTTTCGGATCCCGGCGGGCCTAACGCGCCCCGGTTCCGGCCGGCGCGTTCCAAACTGTCGGAGGCCCGCTGTGTACTGGAGACGTTCAGCAAACGCAGCGGTGCGGAGCGGTTGGCGGCCAGTTGGGGGACGGCCGCCGGTGCACGGGAGAAACGTGCACGGGGGAACCCGCGCCACACCGCGGTCCGTGGGCTGGGCATCCCATCGGGAGCCTGGCCGGACAACGTCCGGCGCGGGGGCACCGCACAGGTGTCCGGCCAGGTTCCCACCTTCCCTGGCGGGAGGCACCGACGCCGGGGCCAGGCACACCAGCCCGGCCCCGGCGTCGTACTGATTGCGCGGTGACGTTCCGGTTTCATGTCTTCCGTGTCGATAGGCTGGCGGCATGCGATCCCCCATCGAGAGCTATCTGCGCGAGCTCCACGCCGACCTGTCCAAGAACAAGGACGGCGTCCCGTTCCAGGGGATCCCGGCCATGGCCGCCGTCGACCCGGACAACTTCGCCATCGCGCTGGCCACCGTGGACGGCTACGTCTACGAGGTCGGCGACGCGGACACGGAGTTCACCATCCAGTCGATTTCCAAGCCCTTCACCTACGGGCTCGCGCTCGAGGACCTCGGCCTGGAGGCGGTGGACGAGAAGGTCGACGTCGAACCGTCGGGCGACGCCTTCAACGAGATCTCCCTCTCGCGCGAGACCGGACGCCCGGCGAACGCCATGATCAACGCCGGCGCCATCACGGCAACCTCCCTGATCAAAGGCTCCGGCGGACGCGACCGGTTCGCGCGGATCCTCTCCACCTACTCCGACTTCGCCGGACGCCCGCTGCGCGTCAGCGAACAGGTCCACCGCTCCGAGGCCAAGACCGGACACCGCAACCGCGCCCTGGCGTACCTGCTGCGCAGCTTCGGGATCATCGAATCCGAACCCGACGCGCACGTCGACGACTACTTCCGCCAGTGCTCGGTGCTGGTGACCACGCGGGACCTCGCGGTGATGGCCGCGACCCTGGCCAACGGCGGCACCAACCCAGTGACCGGCAAGGCCGCGCTCGGGATCGAGGCCGTCCAGCGGGTGCTCTCCGTGATGACCACCTGCGGGATGTACGACGACGCCGGGTCCTGGACCTCCGCCGTCGGAATGCCGGCCAAGTCCGGGGTCGGCGGCGGGCTCATCGCCGTGCAGCCCGGGCAGGTGGGGCTCGCCGTCTACTCTCCCCCGCTGAACGCGCACGGGTCCTCCGTGCGGGGCATCGCGACGTCCGAACGGATGGCCGAGGACATGGAGCTGCACTTCGTGCGCGCGGCCCGGATCGGAAAGTCCGCGATCCGCGACAGCTACGACATCACCGATTCCCCCTCCGGCGTCCGCCGCAACGACGAGGCGGCCGAGGTGCTGGGAGCCCACGGCCACCGCGCCCGCGTGGTCGAGTTGAACGGCGACCTGCTCTTCGCCGGAACCGAGTCCATGGTGCGCGCCGTCAGTGCGCTCGAGGACACGGTCGAGCTCGTGATCCTCGACGTGCGGCGCGTGGACGAGGTCAGCCCGGTGTCCATGCGCATGATCGCCGAGCTCCGCGACGGGCTCGCCGCGGCCGGTCGGCGGCTGGCGCTGATCGAGGCCGAGGGCCCGATCGCCGACGCCGTCGACGCCTGCGACCCCGCCGGCGCGGGCACGGAGGACGTCCCGCTGTTCGCGACCCGAAACGACGCGGTGGAATGGGCGGAGGAACGGCTCATCACGGGGCACGGGGACCCGGGCCTGGTTCCGGACAGGGTCGATATCCCCGACTTCCCCGCCCTGGCCTCGCTGCCGCCGGAGGACATCGCGGCGCTCGAGAAGCGGATGGAGCCGAGCACCGTCGACGACGGCGGGGTGATCCGCCGGGTCGGCCAGAAGTTCGGCGGCGTGTACTTCATCCTCTCCGGAAAGGTCGCCACCAGCAGCAGGCACAACGGCCACCGCTTCCGGCACTCGACGCTGGGCGCCGGGATGACGTTCGGCGAGATCGCCCTCGGCGGCGCGACCAGCGGCCAGTCCGTCCGCGTCACCGCCGAGGGCCGGGTGCGCCTGATGGTCCTGAGCGCCGAGGCCATCGCCGTCCTGGAGACCGAAGAGCCCCGCCTGGCGCTGGACTTCTGGAAGGCCGTGGCGCGGGACGCATACACGCGCGTAGAGCAGAACCTCAAGGAGGCCGCGGTGCGCATCCGCGACTAGCGCTCGCTTTTCATTCACAAGATCCGGAGGCATGGCAGATGACGCGGGACACCGACTACGACGACTTCGCCGAGGCGTACTCGGCCGAAAACGAAACCAGCCTGCTCAACGGCTTCTACGAACGGCCGGCGATGATCAACCTCGCGGGCGATGTCCGTGGTCGTCGGGTTCTGGACGCCGGGTGCGGTTCCGGGCCGCTCGCGCAAGCCCTCGGCGACCGCGGCGCCCGCGTGACGGGATTCGACTCCAGCGATGCGATGATCGCCCTGGCCCGGAAGAGGTTGGGCGCCGAGGCGGAGCTGCTGCTGGCCGACCTGGGGCGGCCGCTTCCCTTCGGCGACGACGCGTTCGACGATGTGGTCGCTTCGCTGGTTTTCCACTATCTGGAGGACTGGCTGGGCCCGTTGCGCGAGGTACGGCGCGTCCTGCGGCCGGGCGGCAGGCTCATCATGTCCGTCAACCATCCGATCCTCTATCCCTGGACCAATCCCGGCTCCGACTACTTCAAGCCCACGAGGTATTCCGATGAACTCGTCTTCGATGGCCAACCGGCGATCCTCACGTATTGGCATCGACCGTTGCACGCGATGACGGACGCGTTCGCGGAGGCCGGCTTCCAGATCGAGGTGGTCGGCGAGCCGCCGTTCTCCGCGGAGGCGCCCCCGGAACTCATCCCGCCGCAGTGCGAGGGCAGGGACTCGTTCTTGAGTTTCATCTTCTTCGTTCTGCGAGTGAAACCGTAATAGTTTACATTTCAATTGAAGTTTGGCACCCTAGAGGTATGAACACCACTCCGAACCAGACCACCTTGACCGCCGCACAGACCGTCCTGCGGGTCGTCATCGGCCTCCTCTTCGTCGCCCACGGGGCGCAGAAGTACTTCGAATGGACCATCGCCGGCACCCAGGGCGCCTTCGCCCAGATGGGCATCCCCCTCGCCTCGATGACCGCCCCCGCCGTCGCCACGCTCGAACTCGTCGGCGGCCTCCTGCTCGTCCTCGGACTGTTCACCCGTCCCGTCGCGGCCCTGCTGGTGCTGAACATGCTCGGCGCGATCTTCCTGGTCCACGTCGCTGCCGGCGTGTACGTCGAAAACGGCGGCTACGAGCTGGTGCTCGCCTTCGGTGCGGGCGCAGCCGCCATCGCGCTGCTCGGCGCCGGCCGCCTCTCACTGGACCACGTCCTCTTCGGCCGCCGCCGCGCCGCCGCGGACCAGACCGTCGTCGCCGAGAAGCAGAAAGTCGACGCCGGAGCCTAGCCTCCGCAGCACACCACAACAGTTCCGGGCGGGCACTTCGGTGCCCGCCCGGAACTTTTCTGTCCACGGCCCCTTGCGCCCGGCGAGACTTCGTCCCGAAGGTTCGGCGTCCAGAAATTCGGCGTCCAGAAATTCGGCGTCCCCTAGGCTGATGGCATCCGGATCGGACCGGACGGCGACGGCGGGGGGAAACGCATGGCACGGTGCATTCCGGAAGAACCGGAGTTCTCGGACGGACAATCGGCCGAGCGCGCGGTTTGGGCGCGGCTGCGCTCCGAACTGCCCGACGACGCCATCCTCGCCCATTCGGTGCAGGTCCGGCACGGCAACAACGAACACGAGATCGACCTACTCGTCCTGTGGCCCGGCGTCGGCCTGGCCGCGATCGAGGTCAAGGGCGGGCGCGTGACCACGTCCGGCGGCGCCTGGCGGCAGTCGGACGCCAAGGGCGCCCACCGCATGAAGGATCCGCTGGCCCAATCGCAGGGCTCCATGCACGCATTCAAGACCTGGATCGAGGAGCGCACCGGCGGGCGGCTTTCCAGCCGCTTCGCCTATCTGGCGTGCCTGCCCTACACCGACATCCCCGCGGACTGGGACGCCGCCGGCCATCCGCGCGGCCTCATCCTCGACGCCGGCGACCTCGCCGGGCCCCTCGCCCAGACCCTGCGGCGGGTCATCGAAACGGAGGGATCGGGCACCATGGCGCTCGCGTCCACGTTCGCCGACCGCATCGCCAAACACCTCGCCCCCACGCTCGACGCCGGGGAGTCGCCCCGGGGCACCGCGCGCGAGGTCGAGGACCAGCAGGACCACCTCACCGAGAGCCAGAAGGTGCTGCTCTCCGCCACCCGCTCCCTCCCCCGCGTCCGGTTCGTGGGCGGGGCGGGCAGCGGCAAGACCTGGCTGGCGCTGCAGAAGACGAAGTCGCTGTGCAGGGACGGAAAGCGCGTGGGCCTCTTCTGCTACAACAAGGGACTCGGCGAATACCTGAGGCGCGAGGTGCGCACCTGGAAGCACGCGCGCCCCGTGTTCACCGGCGAGTTCCACGAATACGCCAAGGCGCTCGGCGTTCCGGACGGCACCGGCCAGGACTATTTCGACGCCGACATGCCCGCCCTGTTGCGCCGGAAGGCCGGCGGCCTCGCCGACGGGGAGCGGCTCGACGCCGTCGTCGTCGACGAGGCACAGGATTTCGCACCGCTGTGGTGGGACGCGCTGCTGGCCTGCACGCGGGATCCCGATTCCGGGGAGGTCTACGCCTTCATGGACGACCGGCAGGACGTCTACAGCCGCTGGGACGGCGGCGTCCCCGGCACCGGGACCGGCGGTTCGCCGCCGGCGCAGCTCGCCACCATCCACGTGGACGACAACCTCCGGAACACGCGCCAGATCGCCGGGATCTTCAAGCCGCTGGCCCCGGAGATGTTCACGCCGCGCGGCGGAAGCGGACCGGCCGTGCGCCTCGTTGAGTGCACCACGCCGGACGCCCTCGGGCTCGCGGGCGATTGCGTCGACGCCCTGATCGGCGAGGGCTGGGCGAACAACCAGATGGCGCTGCTGACCACACACCATCGGCACCCCGTCCACCAGGAACACCACGACGCCGGGACCACAGACGCGTACTGGCGGGAGTTCCACGACAACGAGGCGGAGTTCTACGGCCACGTCCTCGGGTTCAAGGGGCTGGAACGGTCCGTGGTGGTCTTGTGCGTGGACGGGTTCAAGGACCCCGCGCGCGCCAGGGAACAGCTGTACGTCGGGCTCTCGCGGGCACGCTCCCTGCTGGTCGTCGTGGGCGACCCGGACCTGCTGGCCGAAGTCGGGGGCCGCGGACTCGCCACCGCGCTCGGATCGACCCGGAAATGGGCGCCGGACGCCCCGTAGCGGTCGCGGTCCGGGGCCAAAGTGTCGGGGCCGGCTGTTAGATTCGGGACAAGGCCGGGGAACCCCTCCCGGGCCAGTTTGGGGAGGCACGCGTGCAGCTGTTCGAATCGGAGACCGCCGGCGATCCGCAGACCCTGGTGTACTCGGCGAGCGATCTGGTGACCGCCAGCGAGTGCGAGTACAGGACGCTGCACCGCCTTGACGAGAAGCTGGGGCGGGTCGCGAAACCTGCCATCGAGGAGGACGCGATGCTCGCCCGCGCCTCCGAACTCGGGACCGCCCACGAGAAGAAGGTCCTCGCGGACCTCGTCGCCCGCTACGGAGAATGGGATCCCGCACGCGGGACGGGCGTGGTGCGCATCGAGGCGCCCGCGGCGGGCTCCTACAACCCGGCCGGGTTTGCCGCCCGCCACGCCGAGACCGTGGCCGCGTTGCGGAACGGCGCCGACGTCGTCTTCCAGGCCACGTTCTTCGACGGCGAATTCCTGGGCTTCGCCGACTTCGTCGTCAAGCAGCCCGACGGCCGCTACGCCGTGTGGGACTCCAAGCTCGCGCGCCACGCCAAGGTCAGCGCCCTGCTCCAGCTGGCCGCCTACGGCGACCAGCTCCTCGAGGCCGGATTCGAGCCGCACCCGCAGGTCACGCTGGTGTTGGGCGACATGGAGGAAAGCGTCCACTCGCTGGCCGACCTGCTCCCGGTCTACCGCGAGCGGCGGGACCGCTTCCTGCAGCAGGTGGCCGAACACCGCGCCGCCGGTAGCGCCGTCCGGTGGGGCGAGGACTGCGTCTCGGCCTGCGGCCGCTGCGACTACTGCGCCATCCAGGTCGCCGAACGCCGCGACCTGCTGCTGGTGGCAGGCATGACGGTGGCCCGGCGCAAGAAGCTGATCGAGGACGGCATCGACACCATCGACGCGCTGGCCGAACTCGACGACTCCCGCGCCGTGGGACCGCTGGAGCGGATGCGCGACCAGGCCCGCATGCAGACGGGCCGGGGACCGGTCGACGGAGAAGCCGTGGCGGGCAAGGACGACGAGCAACACCCGGTGGCGTTCCGCGTCCTCGACGACCACACCATCGACGCACTGCCGCCGGCGAGCCCCGGGGACATCTTCTTCGACTTCGAGGGCGATCCGCTGTGGCAGGACCCGGCGAACGGCTCGTGGGGCCTGGAGTACCTGTTCGGCGTCGTCGAGGCGGACGGCCAAGATCCGGCGTTCAGGCCTTTCTGGGCGCATACCCGCGCCGAGGAAAAGCGGGCGTTCCTCGACTTCCTGGATTACGTGGAGGACCGCCGGAAAACCTGGCCGGACCTGCACGTCTACCACTACGCGGCCTACGAGAAATCGGCCCTGCGCAACCTCTCCGTCCGGCACACCGCCGGCGAGGACACGGTGGACAACTGGCTGCGCGAAGGCCTGCTCGTGGACCTCTACGAGACGGTCCGCCATTCCCTGCGCATCTCCGAGAACTCCTATTCGATCAAGAAACTCGAACCGTTCTACATGGGTGCCGAGGCGCCTCGCACGGGGGTGACTGACGCGGGGGCGTCCGTCGTTGCCTACGCCGCGTACTGTGCCGCGCGCGACTCGGGCGACTCGGCGGAGGAGGCAGAGGTGTACGCATCGATCTCCGCGTACAACGAATACGACTGCCTCTCCACGCTGCGGCTGCGGGACTGGCTCGTGGGACTCGCGAAGCTGCATCCCGCGCGCGCCGGCGGGCGGGACGCAGGTCCGGATTTCGGGCAGTCCGTGGGGGACGGCGCCTCCGGAGGCGGACGCGAACCGGAGGAGCCGACGCCGGAGGAGCTCAAGCTCCGCGACTTCCTCGACGCGCTTCCGGCCACGGGCGAAGCGACGCCGCTGGAGCAGGCCGTCGCCATGGTCGCGGCGGCCACCGGGTACCACCGCCGGGAGGACAAGCAGTACTGGTGGGACCTGTTCGACTCCATGGACTCGTTGCCGGACGGCCTCTCGGAACGGCGCAACACGTTCACCGTCCACACCTCCGCCGTGCGGACCGACTGGCACCCGCCGACAACCGGCAAGGGAAAAATGCAGTCGCGCGTCGTCGAGCTGACCGGCACGGCGGCACCCGCGTCCGATTTCGCGGAGGGGACCACATGGCACCAGGTGCTGCCCGGACCGGCTCCGGAGACGTACGGCTTCCCCGTGTCGGAGAAAACCGGACGCTACGCGGTGCCCGGCGCCGTCGTGGTGGGCGTCGAGCAGCTGCCGGATGCGGCGTCATCCGTGGACGGCGACGCGTACCGGATCCTGCTGCGGGAAAAGGAAACCGGGAAGCTTCCCGCGGGCGCCCAACTCCCCGTTGCGTTACTGCCCGGTCCGCCCATCGCGACCGTCTCGCTCAAGGCGTCCCTGGCGGAACTGGCACGTACCGTCGGCGGTTCCCTCCCCTCGTTGCCGCGCGACCCCGGCATCGACATCCTGCTCAGGCACGCTCCGCGGCTCGCCACACTGGCGACGCTTCCGCCGGTCGAGACCGGACCGGACGGCCTGGGCGACTACATCGGCGCGATCACGGCCGCCGCCGCCGACCTGGACCGCTCCTACCTGGCGGTGCAGGGCCCCCCGGGCACCGGCAAGACCCATGTTGGATCGCACGTCATCGCACGGCTGGTCGAACGGGGCTGGAAGGTCGGAGTCGTCTCCCAGGGACACGCCGCGGTGGAGCACCTGTTGGGCAAGGCGGTGCAGGCCGGCGTCGATCCGGACGTGATTGCCAAGGAGCCGAAGGCCGGCGACAAGAAACCCAAATCCTGGAACCTCACCGCCAAGGGCGCGGTTCCGGAGGCCCTCGGACGCCCCGGCGGATGCCTCGTCGGCGGAACCGCGTGGACCATGACCGGAGCGGGCGTCCCGCCCCACTCGCTGGACCTGCTGGTCATCGACGAGGCGGGGCAGTTCTCCCTCGCCAACACGCTGGCCGTCGCCCGGTCCGCCCGGCGCCTGCTGCTGCTGGGCGATCCGCAGCAGCTCCCGCAGGTCACCCAGGGAACCCACCCCGAGCCGGTCGACCAGTCCGCGCTCGGATGGCTTTCCCGGGGCCACGCCACGCTGCCCGGGACGCTGGGGTACTTCCTCGCCGATTCGTGGCGCATGCACCCCACGCTGTGCTCCCGCGTTTCGCGACTCAGCTACGACGGCAAGCTCGAGTCCGCCCCGGCCGCCCGACTGCGGGAACTCGAGGGTGCGCCCGCCGGCGTCGAAACGGTCATGGTGGAGCACACCGGCCGCACCACCCACTCCCCCGAGGAGGCCGCCGAGGTCGTCCGGCAGGTCCGCCGGCACCTCGGCTTGGCCTGGAACGACGGCGAGCGCACCCGCCCGCTCGTGGAGGCGGACGTCATGGTGGTCGCCGCCTACAACGCCCAGGTCAACACGGTCCGCGCCGCGCTGGAGGATGCGGGCCTGGGTGGCGTCGGCGTGGGAACCGTGGACAAGTTCCAGGGCCAGCAGGCACCCGTGGTCATCCTGTCGATGGCGTGCTCGGCCGCTTCGGAGGCGCCGCGCGGCATGGACTTCCTGCTGAACCGCAACCGGATCAACGTGGCCGTGTCGCGCGGACAGTGGCGGGCCGTCGTGGTGCGCTCGCCCGCCCTGACGCACCACATGCCGACCCGTCCCTCGGGCCTGGAGGAGCTCGGTGCGTTCGTGGGGCTCTGCGCCGCGGAGCCTGGCCCCGTGGCGTCCGCCGCCGCGCCCGGCGCGGCATGGCCTAGCATGGCCCAATGACAGCGTTCCGAGGACTCATCGCCTATCCGGTCACCCCCTTCGACGAATCAGGCGCGGTGGACCACGCCGAGCTCGGGCGGCATCTGGCCTCCCTCGCCGTGTCCGGCGTGGACGCCGTCACCGTGCTGGGCAGTTCGGGCAGCTTCGCCTACCTCGACGCGGACGAACGCAGCGCCGTGGTCCGCACCGCCGTGCGGGCCGTGCGGGACGCCAACCCGGACCTGCCGGTCTACGCGGGGGTCAGCGCGGTCGCCACCGGGGAACTGCTGGAGAACGTCGCCGACGTCGTGGGCGCGGGCGTCGACGGGTTGCTGGTCTCCACCGTCTCCTACGTCCCGCTGACCGAGGACGAGGTGGCCCACCAGTGCCGGCGCGTCGCCGAGGCCTCCGACCTCCCCATCTGCCTCTATTCCAACCCCGGCACCACGAACTTCTCCTTCCCGCTGGAACTGGTCGCCCAACTGTCCAAGGAGCCGACCATCCGCGGTCTGAAGGAATCGACCCCGGACGCGGCGTCGTTCGCCCAGCGGCACGAAACCCTGCGGTCCATGGTGTCCGGCGGCTTCAGCCACGGCCTCAGCGGGGACGCGCTCATTGCCGACGCCGGTTTCGCGGGAGACGCCTGGCACAGCGGGCCGGCGTCCGTCCTGCCCCGCCACTTCGCGGCGCTGCGGGCCGCCGCCGAGGCCGGGGACGCGGTCCAGACCGCCAAACTCCGGGACGAACTGGCTCCGCTCATGCACGAATTCAACGGCCTGCGGAAGCTGAGCAACCTCTACGCGCTGGCCCGCGCGGCCGGCATCGAAGCCGGGGAACCGCGGCTGCCGCTCCTGCCCATCCCCGGCAGCAACCGCAGGGACCTCGCCCGCCTGCTCGAGGAGCTCGGCGAAACGCTTTAGCGCGGCGTCCGGCGGGCGTGCTAGACAAGAATCATGGAACCACGCACGCTCGCCGGCACGCCCGTCCGTCCCATCGGCCTGGGTTGCATGAACCTCAGCCACGGCTACTCCAACTTCCCCACGGACCAGGACGCCGCGAGGCTCCTGCACCACGCCCTGGACTCCGGCGTGGACCACCTGGACACCGCGACCCTCTACGGCGGCGGCAGGAACGAGGAGCTGGTCGGGGCCGCGCTGGCGAACCGCCGCGACGAGTTCTTCCTGGCGAGCAAGTGCGGACTGGAGCTCGTTGACGGCCGCGCCCGCGTGGACGGCCGGCCCTCCACCGTCCGGCGCCACGCCGAGAGGTCGCTGCGCCACCTGCGCACCGACTACATCGACCTGTACTACCTGCACCGGTTGGACAAGAACGTTCCCGTCGAGGAATCCGTCGGGGCGCTGGCCGACCTCGTGCACGAGGGGTACGTCGGCGCGATTGGCCTTTCGGAGGTCTCCGCCGAGACCCTGCGCCGGGCCAACGCCGTGCACCCCATCGCCGCGGTCCAGACCGAGTACTCCCCGTGGACGCGCAACCCGGAGCTCGGAGTCCTGGACGCCTGCCGGGACATCGGGGCCACGTTCGTGGCGTTCAGCCCGGTGGGTCGCGGGTTCTTCGGAGGGAAGCTCGCGGATCCGGCCGCCCTGCCGGAGGAGGACATGCGGCACCACATGCCGCGCTTCTCCGCTAAGAACTACCCGCGCAACCTGGAACTCCTGGACGCCTTCACGGCCGTGGCACGGCGCGTCGACGCCACGCCCGCCCAGCTTGCCCTGGCCTGGGTGCTGGCACGGGGCGAGCACGTCGTCGCCATCCCGGGCACCACCAGCGCGGCGCACCTCGACGAGGACCTCGGGGCCGAGCGGATCGTGCTGGACGCCTCCACGGTGGAGGAGATCGGCACGATCCTCAACGAGAACACCGTCCACGGGCACCGCTACACCGCGATGCAGCAGGCCACGATCGACACCGAGGACTACGCGACGGCCTAGTTTCGGGTGGCCTAGAATGGTGGCTCCGGCCGTGCGTCTCGCACGAGCCGCACCCACCCCGAATTGGCCTCGCCCCTGGCCGGAAAGCCGTGTATGCGCCCGCCTGAGAACGCCGCCGCCATCTGGGGGGACCAGCTGGAGTTCCGGTCCTCGCCCGCATGGAAGCTCCTGTCCGCCGCCCCGTGGACGGTCGCGTTCCTCCGCGCCGAATTCACCCAGGCGCGGCCCCGCATCACCCTCGAGGCGTTCCACGCGGCCCTCGACGCGTTCCTCCAACACCTGCGCGCCGAAGGCGCCGGCATATCCGAGGCGTGGCGCGCACCCCAGTTCGCCGACTCGTGGGTGCGCTCCGGCTTCCTCGCACGGCCCCTGGTAGACGGGCACTTCGTCTACGAGCCCACCGCGCACACGGCCCGCGTCCTCACGTTCCTGGACGGCTTCTCCGGCGCCCGCACCAACCTGAACTCCTCCCGGCTGAACACGCTGCTGACCAGCATCGAAACGCTCGCCCACGAATCGGACCCGGACCCCGAGGCGCGCATCCGCCAACTCCAGGCGGAGATCGACGAGCGCAAGGACCGCATCGACGCCCTGCGCGAGGGCACCGGACCCGGCCCCATGCCGCACGACGGCGCCGTCGCCGCCGCCCGGTCGGTGCTGGACCTCGCCTCGCACCTGCCCGCCGACTTCAAGCGCATGCGCGACGGCGTCCGCGAGATGCTGCACGCCGTCCGGCAGGAGATCATGGAGTCCTCCGTCGCCAAGGGCGTGGCGGTCGGACAGGTCCTCGAGGGCGACCGCCAGCTGCGCAGCACCCCGGAGGGCGAGACCTTCCGCGGCTTCACGGAATTCCTGAACGACCCCCAGCGCCAGGCGCGGTTCCGGCAGGGCGTCAACGACGTCCTTGAGCGCGACTTCGTCGACGGACTCAGCGCCCAGGAGCGCCACACCCTGGCCAACCTCCTGCGCGAGTTGCGCCGCCAGGCCGGCGAGGTCCACGCCAGCTACGGCAAGCTCTCCGAGAGCCTCCACGCCTACGTGCAGTCGGACGAGTTCCGCGAATCGCTGCTGTTGCGCAAGGCCGTCCGCGCCGCCGAGCTCGCCGTCGCCTCCTCGCCCGCGCTGAAGGCCCGCACCGCGGCCGCGCCGGTGCGACTCTACTCACCCGAGTTCAGCACCCTCGCCTCGCTGCGCATCTTCGACCCCGCCGAACACGTCGCGCCGCCACGCCTCGCCGATCCCCCGGCGCTCACGGAGGCGGACATCCACCGCACCCCCACGACGCCGCAGGCAGAGCCCGCGAAGCTGCGCGACGCCGTCGTGCGCGCCCGCCGCAACGCCGCCGGCGACGCGACCCTGGGAGCCGCGTTCGCCGAACTGGAGCCGGCCGAACGCCACCTGAACAACCTCCGCCACCTGCTCGCCAGCGCCCGCACCGGCGGCGAGCCGATGGACACCGACCGCTTCGAGCGCGTCGTCTTCCGCCAGGTCGACGGCAGCGAACGCGACGCCTACCTGCCCGTGATCACCTTCGCGAAGGACCCCGCATGAGCACCGAAACCACCAGTCCCACGCACGACGACGGAGGCGTCCCCGGCGGCGCGGCCGAGCGCCGGCTCTTCGAGGGCGACACCGGCCGGTTCGAACTGCCCCTGCGCCAGGTCCTGGTCCGCCTCCTTCGCGGCCCCTACCTCGACGGCACCGCGGACCCGAGGCTCTGGCAGCTCGTCCTGGACCGCCGCCAGGACATCGCCGCGTACGTCGCCGAGCTGTTCCTGCTGCTGAGCGTGGACACCGAACGGAAGATCGCGCTGCTGGTTCCGGTGGAGGTCGAGGCCCCGCACACCACCGCGATCGCCCCGCGCAAGCCGCTCAAGCGCGAGGAGACGCTGCTTGCCCTGCGCCTTCGGCTGCTGCTGGACCGCCACGCCGGAAGCGGAACGGAACCCGTCATCTCGCGCGCCGGCGCCCGCGAAATCCTTGAGGAACACCGCCGCCCGGGGGCGGTGGACGACAAGCGCCTGGAGGACCTCACCGACGCGTCCCTCGCCCGTCTCGTGGCGCTCAAACTCATCCTGCCCACCGAACTCGACGACGAATACCGCGTCTCCGGCGCGCTGGCCCTGGCCCTCCCGTTCGAAAGCATCGAGGAGATCCCCGCCTACATCGCCGCCCTGGAGAACTCCTCCGACGCGGATGTCATGGACCTCGACTCCGTGGAGGATGAACTGTGAGCATTGCCCTAACCCTGCCCTTCGGCGAGGCCGCCAACCCCGGCCAACACCGCCTGACCCGCATCCAGGTCATCAACTGGGGCACGTTCCACGGCCGCCACAGCCTCTATGTGGACCGCGACGGCACGCTGCTGACCGGCCATCCCGGCGTCGGCAAGTCCACCCTGTTCGACGGCATCGGGCACATCTTCCACGCCGCGCCGCGCCTGAACGAGTCCGCCCACGAGGCCTCCACGCGCAAGGACCGCCGCACCACCTACTCCTACATGCGCGGCCGCCGCTTCAAGACCGAGACCGGGACGCTGTACCAGCGCCCGGGCGCCACGTGGAGCGCCATCGCGCTGACGTACGACGACGGCCTCGGCGGCAAGACCTGCGTCGCCGCCCTGTTCGACCTCCCCGCCAACGGGCTCGAGGGCCAGGTGGGCAAGCACTACGTGATCGGCGACCGTACCCTGGACACCGCCGCGCTGGAGGACCACGGGTCCCGCCGGTTCTCCCCCACCAGCCTGCAGAAGTCGCTGCCCGGGTTCGAGGCGTTCGACACCCACAAGACGTTCGCCGAGCGCTTCCGCCGCCGCCTGGGCATCGACAACGACAAGGCCTTCTCCCTGCTGCGCACGCTGCAGAACGGCAAGGGCCTGGACAAGGGCGTCAACCAGTTCTTCCGCTACGAGGTCCTGGAGGTCCCGGCGACGCTCAAGGCCGCGGCCGGCGCCGTCGAGGACTTCAGCCACCTTCGCGGCATCCACCGCCAGCTGGAGGAGGCCCGCGCCCAGCGCGACGCCCTCCGCCAGGTGCCGGATCAGTACGCCCGGCACCGCGGGCTCGCCGAGGAACTCGAGCGCAACACCGAACTTGCCGGCACCCAGTTGCCGCTGCTGCGCGAGCACCTGGCCGCCGAGCTCCTCGGCGGGCGTTCCGCCGCGCTGGCGGCGGAGCTGGCGTCCAACCGGGCGGAAATCGAGGCCGCGGCCGAGGCCAAGGACGTGCTTCAGGAGCGCGCCCGATCCCTGCAGGAGCAGCACGACTCCCACGGCGGGCAGGCCGTCCAGGCGCTCGAACGCGAGCTCGAGTCCGCCCGTGCCCGCCTGGTCGAGCGCGCGCAGGCCGCCGCGGCGCTGCGCCGGGAGATGGACGACGTCGGAGTGAAGCTCACGTGGACGGCCTCCGGGTTGGAATCCGCCCGCCGGCAGGCCGCCGTCGCCGCGGAGAACCTCGCCGGCGTCGCCAAGGACGCGAAGACCATGGAATACGAGGCGATGGCCGCCTCGATGGAGGCGCGCGACCGCGGACGCAGGCTCCGCACCGAGATCGACGCGTACTCCCTGCGCGGTTCCAACATCGACCCGGTCTCCGCCGCCGCCCGCCGCCGCATCTGTTCCGAGACCGGAATCGACGCCGCCGACCTGCCCTTCGCGGGGGAACTGGTGGACATCGCCCCGGGGCATTCCGAATGGCGCTCGGCCGCCGAGAAGGCCCTGCGCAGCCTCGCCACCACGCTGCTGGTCCGCGGCGAGGACCTCGCCAAGGTGACGGCGGCGGCGGACCGGCTCGACGGCGTCGGACGCCTGCGGTGGATGGACCTTTCCCGTGCCCCTCGTGCCGCCGACGCCGGCCCGGCGGACCTGGTCACCAAGCTGGAGTTCAAGTCCTCCGACGCCGGCGATTGGCTCCGCGCCAAGATCACCGCCGACCACGCGCTGGCCTGCGTCGCCTCCGATGCCGGACTGCATGTCCACCCGAAGGCCATCTCGAAGGCCGGAACCATCAAGGCCTCCGCCGGCGTGTTCGAGCGCGACACCCGCGTGGTCGCCGCTTCCGACTACCTCCTGGGCTTCACCAACGAGGAGAAGATCGCGGAGCTCGAGGCCAAGGCCCTGCGCCTGGACGGCGAGCGCGCGCAGGCCGAGGAGCTCGCGGCCGAGCGCAGTCGCTCCAAGGACGAACTGGCCCGGCGCCTGGACTCGCTGAAGGCGCTGTCCGTGGACAAGCGCGCCTTCGCGGCCCTGGACACGTCCGTCCAGGAGGCCGCCGTCGTGGACCTCGAGGCCCGGATCGCCGACGCCATGGACGCCAGCACGGACCTCTCCGCACTGCGGGAATCGCTGGCCGAGGCGCGTGCGGAACTGGAGTCCGGCGTCGGACGGTTGGCCGTGCTGCGCAGTGAAACGTCCGCCCTGGAGCGGCGGGCCGCCTCCGCCGCCGCCCAGCTGAAGGCGACCGCCGCGCGCGGCGCCGACGGCACGCCCGCGGCGTGGGCCGGGGAGACCCTCCGCGCGGACCCGGGGCTCTCCGCCGTCGTGGCGCGCGGGTCGGAGGCGAGAGTGGCGGAGCTCGACGCCGCCGTCGCGGACGTTGCGCTGGCGCTCGGCGAGCGCGCGACTGCGCTGCGCCAGTCGCTGTTCGCCACGGAGACGGCGTTGACGGACACGTTCAAGCAGTTCGCCCGCGACTTCGGTCCGGGCGCGGCGTCCACCGCCGGGGTCTCGGTGGAGAGCGCCCCGCACTACGTGCGGCTGCTGGAGGGCATCGTCGAGGAGGGCCTGCCGCAGCGCGAGGACGAGTTCCGCGAGTACTTCTCCAACCGGTCCTACGAGCGCTTCTCCGACCTGTTGCAGCTGCTGGAGGAGGAGCGCCGGGACATCGCCCAGCGCATCCTGCCGCTGAACCAGATCCTGGCTGACGTGCCGTTCGAGCACGGCAGCCACCTGCGGCTCGAGGTCCGGACCAGCATCCCCGACGAGGCGCGGGACTTCCGCGCCGCGCTGAAGGACGCGCTCGGGAACGCCTACGCCCGGCGCGGCCCGGAGGAGCTGACCTCCAGCTACCGGGCGCTGGAGCGGCTGGTGGACGCGCTGGACGACTCGTCCCACCAGGCGTGGCGGGACACCGTGCTGGACGTTCGCCAGCACGTGACGATCTCCTGCAACGAGCACAAGCCGGGCGGCGAGGTGGAGACCGGGCTGGAGCCCGGCACGCTGTCCGGCGGCGAGGGCCAGCGGTTCACCTCGTTCATCATGGGCGCCGCGTTGGCCTACCAGCTGGGCTTCGCGCTGCAGGGCTTCACCACCTACGGGACGGTGATGATCGACGAGGCGTTCATCCAGGCGAACTCGGAGTACGCGGCGGCGGGCATCAACGCGCTGCAGGAGTTCGGCTTCCAGCTGCTGCTCGCGGCGCCGGAGGACAAGATCGACCTCTCCCGGCACCTGGGCTCGGTGTCCGACATCGTCAAGCACCCCGGGTCCAACGTGTCCGGATTCGTGGAGACCGGGCTGTCCCCGGCCCTGGCGACGGACATCGTCCTGCGGTAGTTGTCCACAATCGGGCGCCGGGTTCGTCGGGCCGATCCGCGGGCGCGTAGATTCTGTCATCACGGGGCTCACACTTTGGCGGGCGCCGGCGTCTACGAAGGTGATCAACATCAAGCAGCCGTTCGAATCGGTCGTGCGGGCCCACGGCACCACGGTGTTCAGGGTCTGCCGCGCGGTGCTGGGTTCCGGTGCCGATGCGGAGGACGCATGGTCGGAGACGTTCCTCGCCGCGCTGCGGGCCTACCCGGAGCTGCCGGCGGACGCGAACGTCGAGGCGTGGCTGGTGACGATCGCGCACCGCAAGGCGGTCGACGTCGTCCGCTCCGCGGCCCGCCGCGCCGTCCCGACGGCGGATCCGCCGGACGCGCATTCCACACTCGGGGTGCCCAGCGAACCGGAGGACGACCTCTGGCGCGCACTCGCCGCGCTGCCGCCCAAGCAGCGGATGGCCGTAGCGTACCACCACGTCGCCGGGTTGCCGCACGGCGAGGTCGCCGCCATCCTCGGCGGCAGCGTCGAGGCCACGCGCCGTGCCTGTTCGGACGGCATGAGGGCGCTCCGGACGGCCCTGGACACCCACACCATCCCGCAGGAGGTACACCCATGAGCGCCCCTCTTCCCCCCACCGTGGCCGACGCGCCCGGCACCACCGGATCGGCGGACGCGTCCGGCACTCCACGCTTCGACGCCGAACTCGCCGCGCTCCTGTCCGCCACCGCGGAAACCGCCGACGTCGCCGGACGGCTCCACCGGCGCCTCGTGGAGGCCGCCGCCGCCGCGGGCGCCCTCGACGTCGCCTACCGCGTGGTGGACACCCCCGTGGGATCGCTGCTGCTGGCCACGACCGAGACGGGACTGGTCCGGGTGGCTTTCGCCCAGGAGGACCACGACGCCGTCCTGCAACAGCTCGCGTCCCGTTTGAGCCCGCGGATCCTGCGTGCCCCGGCCCGCCTGGACGACGCGGCGCGGCAGCTGGACGAGTACTTCTCCGGCACCCGGCACGAATTCGACCTCCGCTTGGACCGCACGCTGTCCTCCGGCTACCGCCGCGAGATCCACGAATACCTTCCGCTGATCCCCTACGGGCAGACGGCCAGCTACGCGCAGATCGCGCTGGCCACCGGCCGGCCGAAGGCGGTGCGCGCCGTCGGCACCGCCTGCGCGACCAATCCCCTGCCCGTCGTCGTGCCGTGCCACCGCGTCCTGCGCAGCGACGGGACCCTGGGCGGCTACCTCGGCGGGACGGAGGCAAAAACGCGGCTGCTCGGCCTGGAGTCGGCCGCGTGAACACCCTGTTCGGCGACGACCTCCTGGAACGGCCCGTCCGGCAGGTGGCACCGGGCGCGGTCCACGTCCCGGGGTGGCTGAGCCTGGAGCAGCAGGCCTGGATCGCCGCGCGCTTCCGCGAGTGGGCCGACGGACCGGTGCCGATCCGGGCGGCCAAGGTCCGCGGGCACGAGATGTCCGTGCACACCGTGTGCCTGGGCTGGCACTGGCAGCCCTACCGCTACACGCGCGAGGCGACGGACGTGAACGGAAACCGCGTGCTCCCGCTGCCGGGCTGGCTCGCCGAACTCGGCGGCCGCGCGGTCGCCGAGGCGTACGACGCCGTCGGCACCCCGGGGTACGCGCGGTCCGGCCGGCCGGACGTCCCCTACGTGCCGGACGCCGCCCTCGTGAACCACTACGCGGCAGGGGCGAAGATGGGCATGCACCAGGACAAGGACGAGTCGTCGCCGGCCCCCGTGGTGTCCCTGTCCATCGGGGACGCGTGCCTGTTCCGTTTCGGCAACACGCAGGGCCGGGCGAAGCCCTACGAGGACGTCGAGCTGCTCTCCGGGGACCTGTTCGTGTTCGGCGGGCCGTCGCGGCTGGCCTACCATGGCGTACCCAAGGTGTACGCCGGGACCGCCCCGGAGGGATGCGGGCTGGAGCACGGGCGCATCAACATCACCCTGCGCGCCACCGGACTGGAAGGACAACCCACGCCATGAACGGGACCGTGATCGGCGAGGACGGACTCGCGCGGCCGCCGTGGGCCAGCGTCGATCCGATGCTGCGCGAATACTACGACACCGAATGGGGTCTTCCCGTGCGGGACGAACGCGGGCTGTACGAGCGCATCAGCCTGGAGGCCTTTCAAGCCGGGCTGTCCTGGGCCACCATCCTGCGCAAGCGCGAGGCGTTCAGGGCCGCTTTCGACGGCTTCGACCCGGACTCCGTCGCGGCATACGGGGAGGACGACGTGGCTCGCCTGATGGCGGACGCCGGGATCGTGCGCAACCGCGCCAAGATCCTCGCAGCCATCGCCAATGCGCGCGCCACGATCGAGTTGCGGTCGGACGGCGGGTTGGTCGAGTTCGTGTGGTCGTTCGGTCCCGCCGAGACGCCGCGGCCGGCCACGTTCGCGGACGTCCCCACGACCTCGCCAGAATCCATCGCACTGTCCAAGGCGCTGCGGAAGCGCGGATTCTCCTTCGTGGGGCCGACCACGATGTTCGCGCTGATGGAAGCCATCGGCATAGTGGACACCCACTTGTTGGACAGCCACCGCCGCGGCTCCTCGGGCGTCTGGCCGGGATGAGTTCAGGACCGGCGGACCGCGGACGCCTGTTGCCGGCCAACGGTGGACTCGACGCCCCGGCGCTGATGGGGTTGTTCGCCGCGCACGCCATACCGGGTGTGGACGCGGTGGACGTCCGCGACGCCACGCTGACCCGAGCGGTGCGCCTGACCTCGGGGCACCGCGCGGTGACGGTCGCCGTCGAACCCGCCGGTGTGCGGGTGTCCTCGCCCGGCCTGTCCGCCGCCGACCGGACGGAACTCGGCGCCGTCGTCCGGGCGTGGCTGGACCTGGACACCGACCTCGCACCCGTGAACGCCGTGCTCGCGGCCGACCCGCTGCTGGCTCCGCTCGTGGCCGCCCGCCCGGGCCTGCGCGTGGCGGGGTGCCTCGACCCGTTCGAGGCGGCGGCGACCACCGTGCTCGGCCAGCAGGTCTCGCTCGCCGCCTGCCGCACGTTCGCCGGTCGGCTCGTCGCCGCGTACGGCTCGGACGGACCCGCAGGGCTCCGGACCTTTCCCGCGGCAGAGGCGGTTGCCGAGGCGGCACACGAGCGTCTGCGCGCCGCCGTCGGCATCGCGAACGCCCGGGCACGCACGCTGCGGGCGCTGGCGGGCGCGTTCCTCCGCGCAGGCCATGCGGAGGGTGAGGTGATAAGAAAAGTGCCGGGAAGTCCGTGGTTTCCGCTCTCCCGCGCGGAATTGCTCGCACTGCCCGGCATCGGAGAGTGGACGGCCGACTACCTGGCCGTCCGCGCCTCCGGGGACCGCGACGCCTTCGCACCCGGGGACCTGGTGCTGCGCCGCGCCCTGGGCGGCATCTCGACCACGGAAGCCGCCGAGCGCGCGCGGAACTGGAGCCCGTACCGCGCCCACGCGCTGATGCACCTGTGGACGTCCACCGCCTACTTGAGGTAGCCGGCGGCTACCCGTCGGTGTGGCGGCTACTCGGGGAAGATCTGCCCGATGGGTTCGCGCTTCTCCGCCTGGAACGTATCCTCGGCCCGTCCATACGCCCAGTAGGCGGACAGCGAGAGCTGCTTGCGGTCCACCCCACGGTCGTCGGACAGGTAGCGCCGCAGCGCCTTGACCATCTCGCGCTCTCCATGGGCGAAGACCTGCACGCGGCCCTCGGGCCACTCCCCCGCCATGACGGCAGAAGCCAGCATCGCGCTCTCGGGGGTGACCGGTCCTCCGCGGTGCAACCAGCGCACGTCGATCCCGGCGGGCACGTCCAACGCGATCTCGTCCTCCGGTCCGGCGACCTCGAGGTAGGCGAAGCCCTTCGCGTCGGGATCCATGGTCTCCAGCGTCGCCGCGATCGCCGGCAGCGCGGATTCGTCCCCCGCGAAGAGGAACCAGTCGGCCTCGACATCGGGCAGATGCATCCCGCCGGGTCCGGAGAAACAGATCTTGTCCCCCGGCTGCGCGGACGCCGCCCACGGACCTGCGATGCCGTCGTCGCCGTGCACCACGAAGTCGATCTGCAGGGTGCCGGCCGCCTCGTCGACACTGCGAACGGTATAGGTGCGGCGCACGGGCATCTTGTTCGCCGGAAGCGCGGCGCGCAGGGCATCCATGTCGTACGGGGGCTCGAGTCCCAGCGCCGGATCGACGAACAATAGCTTCACGTACTTGTCGGTGGCGTCCTTGTTGCGGAACTCGGCGAAGCCGGGCCCGCCGAACGTCAGCCGAACCATGTGCTCTCCCAGCGTCTCGCTCGCCACGACCTCCAAGACAATCAGCGGCCGGGCCGGACGTGCTGTTGGGGGAACGCTCACTCGATATCACTCCTCTGGGCGCCGGGTCCTTCGGCGCTTCGGTTTTCCCCAGCCAATCCCACAAAATGACGCAACGCAAACCGTGCGCACTGCCTGCGCTAGGATTAAGCCAGCTTCACGAGATGCGGCCAGCTTTGGGCTCCGACCCGGCCGCACACCAACCCCATGCTTAACGGGTGGTTCGGATGACGAAGCGGCCGGCGGCCCACTCGACGTCGGCAAGAGCAACGGAAGGGTCCCATGGGCTTCCACACCACCGCCTCGGGCGCCGATTCCCTCTGTTCCTCGTTCGACCCCGGACACCGCATCCACGTGGCGGCACTGCGCCGCGCGCTGGCGCTCCCCGCCGACTGGGTGACCGTTTCAGTCGAAGTCGGCGTGCCGGAACAACGGGTCGTCATCCACGCAGCCGACGGCGAAGCCGTCACCACACACACCCACGACGCGTTCCAGGTGGCCGCCCGAATGCGCGGGCTGCCCGCGGCCGCCCGCGAAGCACACGCGCCGCCGCCGCGGGATGAGGCCTCCCGCCTCCGGCCGTTGCACGGACCCGTGCCAGCGCGCTGGCGGTTCGTCTGGAACGAATCGGCCGGAATCCTCGGTCTGCCCGCGGACCGGCTGCGCCACGCCGGACGAGCCTACGTGAGCCTGTCCGCGAACCCGGTGCAGCCGTGTGCACTGGCCCACGAGGAATGCCTCGGGCGGGACTTCGCGGAACTGGCGGCCCGGCTGTCCTAACGGAAGACCGGCTCGCCCAGGAACTCCGCGAGGGCCTCCCGGCGCTCGGCGGGGATCCGCATCAGACGGGATTCCCCGGTCGAGAAGAAGGCCAGGGTCGTGGTGGCGCGGACGCACACCCCGCCGTCGACCGGGTCGTGGATCTCGTAGGCGATGTCGAAGCTGGCCGGCTTGACCGCCGAGATCCACACGTCGACCTCGGCCGGAACGTTGCGGTAGTCCAGCGGTGCGGCATACCGCACGCGGTGTTCCACCACGAGCGTCTGGGTGCCGGCGGGCACGGCGGAAAACAGGGCCACCATCGGCTCGTTGCCCACCTTGCCCGTCCCGCCCGGGACGCCGAAGGCGGCGATGCGCGCTTCTTCCAGCATGCGGAGGAGGTTCACGTTGTTGATGTGCCCGTAGGCGTCCATGTCCGCCCAACGCATGGGCACCCGGACGCGGAGCCTGCGTCCGCTCACACCTTTTCCCCGCGGGCCTGCTTCTGCTCCACCGCGCGGAGTTGCTCGTCCTCCTGCACTCGCTGGTCCTCGGCGGAAACGATCCCGAGCTTCTCGAGTTCGGCGATGATCACGGCTCCGTCGGGAGCGTAGATCCAGGGCACGCCCGGCGTCGCGTCCACGGTGCCCATCGAGCGGCCGCCGGCCAAAACGGCCTCCGACGGCGTGAGCTGGCGGATCACGATCGCCCGGACGTTCTGCGGGTAGCGCTTGGCGAACTCCGCGTAGATCTCCGGGTCGTGCTGCCCGTCGTCGCCGACCAGCAGCCACCTCATCTGCGGGAACTCGTCCGCGAGTCGGCGCAGCTGGTCCACCTTGTGCTTCATGCCCGAGCGGAACCAGCGGCCCTCCGTCGGCCCCCAGTCGGTCAGCAGCAGGGCCCCCTCCGGGTAGAGGTTTCGGGTGAGGAACCGCGTGAGGGTCGGCGCCACGTTCCAGGCTCCGGTGGAGAGGTAGAGGACCGGGGATCCCGGACGCCCCCGCATCAGCCGCTCCATCATCACGGCCATCCCCGGGGTCGCCACGCGCGCGTGTTCGTTGAGCACGAAAGAGTTCCACGCCGCCAGCAGCGGACGGGGCAGGGCGGTGACCACCACGGTGTCGTCGACGTCGGACACCATGCCGAAGTCCACGGCGGAATCGACGACGAAGACCCGGGCGGGTGCGTCCTCCGAGCCCTCGCAGGAGAAGTGGACCGTGTGCCAGCCCGGCTCCAGGCCCACCTCGATCAGCGCGTCCAACACGCCTCCCCGGTCGGCGTCGACCTTGTACTTGCGGCCCTCGACCGTGACGGTGACCTCTGCGTACGGCAGGGCCGGGGAGACGAAGTTCTTCCATCCGCGCACGCTGTCCGCGACGACCTTGGGCGTCGGAACGGCGATTTCGGGTCCCTCCGGGCGGGCCATCGAAATCCTGGCCAGCACGCGCACCCATCCGCCGTCCGGCGAACTCAGGCCGTAGCCCCTGAAGGAGGCGACCGATGCCACCATTCCCTTGGCGCGGGCGCCGCGCTCGCGGAAGGCGTGCCACGAATCCTCGAGGCGGACACCGAGGTGGCGGTGGGGCGTGTCGCTCTGGTTTCCTCGCATGCCGCAAGTCTTTCACGCCCGGCGGGCGTTCGTGAGAATGGTGACATGGACCGCCTGACGCCCCAGCAGCGCTCCGCCCTGATGTCCCGCATCCGGGGCAAGGACACCGGTCCGGAACTGCGCGTCCGCCGGATCGCCCACGCCGCCGGATACCGCTACCGCCTGCATGGCCAGCTCGCCCGCGCCGCGGCGGCCGCCGCCCGCCGGGCCGCCCCGGACGTCCGGCTCGCGGGCGGAAAACTGCCGGGCAAACCGGATCTGGTGTTCGCGTCCCGGCGCAAGGTGGTCTTCGTCAACGGGTGCTTCTGGCACCAGCACGACTGCCCCGCCGGCCGCCGGGCCCCGTCGTCGAACGCCGAATTCTGGCGCGCCAAGCGCGAGGGGAACGCAGCCCGGGACCTCCGGCACAGCGCGGCCCTGAGCACGCTGGGCTGGGACTCGCTGACTGTCTGGGAGTGCGAGCTGGCGGATCCGGACCGGGTTTTGCGCTCGCTCGCGGCTTTCCTGGACCCGACGGCGAACCCCTAGCTATTTTCTACGCGAAGTAGAATACTCAAGCCATGATGTTCACCCACCCCGACGGCAGCCCCGTCCTCGTCCTCGACGCCGACCAGTGCTGGAAACTCCTCGCCGACGCCCGGCACGGCCGGCTGGCCACCGTTGTTGCCGGCGAGATCGACCTGGTACCGGTCAACCATGCCACCGCCAACGGCCGGATTTATCTGCGAACCGCACCCGGCGGCAAGCTCGCCGGCCTGACCGTCAACCCCCGCGTTGTTTTCGAGGCCGACGGGATCCTCAGTGACGAGGCGTGGTCCGTCGTCGTCCGCGGGACGGCGCGCGTCCTGCAGACGGAGGCGGAGATCGAGGCGGCCCGCGACACGGGCGTGGCCCCGTGGCTGCCGACGCTGAAGGACTTCTGGGTGGAGATCGAACCGCAGTCGGTCAGCGGGCGCCACTTCCGGCTCGGCCGCCAGCCGGAGCAGCTGGACGAGTCGTAGGGCCGCCGGCGCCGCCTCCCGCCCTACGCCGGGCCTGACGCGCCGTCCCCGAAGAGCCGCTCCTCCTGGGCCACGTACGTGTCCAGCAGGCGCAGGGCGCGCTCCCCCGAGGCGCCCTCCTGCCTCAGCCCCGCGCGCATCGTCTCGGCCTTGCGCGCACCGTGCGGGAAGGGCGGCAGCAGCGGCACGGACGCGTCGGTCTGGACGTCCAGCACCACCGGGACCTTCGATTCGAACGCCTCGTCCCAGGCCGCGCCGAGCAGTTCCGGATCCTCGACCGTAATCCCGCGCAGCCCCAGCACGTCCGCGTATCCGGCGAACGGGAAGGGCGGCAGGTTCTGCGAGGCGGCATACCGCGGGTCGCCCTCGGTTTCGCGTTGCTCCCAGGTGACCTCGGCCAGGTCGCCGTTGTTCAGCACGCACACCACAAACCGCGGATCGGCCCACTGCCGCCACAGCCGTGAAACCGTCACCAGCTCCGCGATGCCGCTCATCTGCATGCCGCCGTCCCCGGCGAGCACCACCACGGGCCTCTCCGGCGCCAACAGCTTGGCGGCCAGTCCGTACGGAACGCCGCACCCCATGCTCGCCAGGGTGCTGCTGAGGTGGGCGGGCACGCCGGGCGGCAGGCGCAGCTGGCGGGCGTACCAATAGACGCAGCTTCCGACGTCGATCGCGACCTGGGCGTCCGCCGGCAGCCGGTCGCTGAGCTCGCGGGCCACGCGCTCCGGGTTCACGGGTTCGGCCGGCGTCGCGGCCCGCTCCGCAGAGAGCCGATGCCAGTCGCCGACGGCCTGGGCGACCCGGCCGGCCCAGTCGCCGTCGGTCCGTGGCCGGAGCAGTTCCAACAACGCCGCCAGCGTGCCGGCGGCGTCGCCGACCAGCCCCACGGAGACGGGGTAGCGGTTGCCGATCTTGCTCGCGTCGTTGTCGATCTGCACCGCGCGGGCGGCGCCCGGCGGCGGGTAGAACTCGGTCCACGGGTCGTTTGATCCTACGATCAGCAAGGTGTCGCAGTGCTCCATCAGCCATCCGCTGGCCGACGTTCCGAGGTGGCCCATCACCCCGGTGCTGTAGTCCGCGGTCTCGTCGACGTGCGGCTTGCCCAGCAGGCTGGTGGTCACACCGGCCCCGAGCCGCCGGACGACGGCCTCGACCTCGTCCCGGGCGCCCGCCGCGCCCTGGCCGACCAGCAGCGCGACGCGGCGCCCGGCGTTGAGCAGCTCCGCGGCCGCCTCCAGCTCCGCGCGGCGCGGCGCCACGTGGGGCCGCTCGAACCTCGGCGCTGTCACCACCGTGCCATGTTCGCGCTCGAGTTCCGGCGCCGGCATCTGCTGCACGTCGTGCGGCACCACCACCACGCACGGGGACGACGTCGCCAGCGCCGTCCGGAACGCCCGGTCCAGCACCATGGGCAACTGCTCCGGATCGGACACCTGCTGGGAAAACCGCGCGGCCACGTCCTTGACAAGGGTCACGAGGTCGATCTCCTGCTGGTATTGCGAACCCAGCACGGACAGCTCCTGCTGTCCGACGATCGCCACCACCGGCACGCCGTCCAGCTTGGCGTCGTAGAGCCCGTTGAGCAGGTGGACCGCGCCGGGCCCTTGCGTCGCCGTCACGACGCCGACCCCTCCGCCGTATTTGGCGTGGGCCACGGCCATGAACGCCGCGCTTTCCTCGTGCCGGGCCTGGACGAACTCGGGTCCGTTCTCCGCCCGCCGCAGGGCTCCCAGGAACGTGTTGATCCCGTCCCCGCTGTAGCCGAAGACGCGCTTGACGCCCCAGGCTTCGAGGCGTTCCACCATCGTGTCCGCCACCAGCCGCTGTTCCATCGACCCCGCCCTTCGGTCTTCGTCGTTGTCCGCCGCGTCGTCTTCCCTGCGTTCCTTATCCTTAGTACCACCCGCCCGCGGGGCGCCTGAAGACATAGAACGACGCCGGTGCCACGCCTCGCGGCCGCAAGGCGCGGCACCGCCGTCGTGCCGGTGGGTTCCGCCGGTCAGACGGACCGGCGCAGCGGGACCTCCTTGATGCACAACACGCAGACGAACGCCACGAGGGCCACCGCGGCCGAGATCAGGAAGACGGCGGCCGTCGCGTCCCCGAATGCGCCCTGCACGATCGACTGCACGTTGTCCGGCAGCGCCGAGACGTCCATGGTGGACACCCCGGCGACCGGGCTGCCGCCGCCGTCGGGCGCGATCAGGTGGGCGGCGCGGAGTCCGTCCAGGGTGAGCGTGCCGACGCGTTCGGAGAGCACGGCGCCGAGGACCGCGACGCCCGACGCCCCGCCGACGGAGCGGAAGAACGCGACGGACGAGCTGGCCGTGCCGATCTGGGTGACCTTGACCGTGTTCTGCACGGCCAGGACCAGGTTCTGCAGCATCATGCCCATGCCCAGGCCGTTGAGCAGCATCCCCAGCGCGAGGATCCAGTACGGCGTCGCGTGGGTCATGGTGCCCAGCAGCCCCAGGCCGGACACGTTCAGCAGCGAACCGACGACCAGGAAGACCTTCCAGCGTCCGAAGCGGCTGATGAGCTGGCCGGAGACCACGGACCCGACCAGGTTGCCCAGGATCATGGGCAGGGTGAAGACGCCGGCCATGGTCGGCGTCGCGCCGGCGGAGAGCTGGAAGAACTGGCCGAGGAACGCTCCGGAGCCGAACATGCCCACGCCGATCGCGATCGAGGCGACGATGGCCAACGCGGTGGTGCGCTGGGCGATGATCTTCAGCGGGATCACCGGTTCCGGGACACGCGATTCGACGAAGAGCAGGACCACGATCATGGCCAGCGAGGCCCCGACCATGGCGGCCGTCTGCCACGAGGCCCACGCGAAGTGGCCGGCCTGGCCCACGAAGGACACCCAGATCAGCAGCGTGCTCACGGACGCGGTGACCAGCGTGGCTCCGGCCCAGTCGATGTAGACCTTGCGCGGGGTGTGCTTCAGGTGGAGCGTCTTGTGGATCAGCACCATGGACAGCAGCGCCAGGGGGATGCCGATCCAGAAGGTCCACCGCCAACCCAGGGGCGTGTCCACGATGAAGCCACCGAGCAGCGGCCCTCCGGCCGTCGCGACGGCCATGACCGCGCCGAAGTAGCCGGAGTAGCGGCCGCGTTCGCGCGGCGGGATGATGCTGCCGATGACCGCCATGCCCATGGCCGTCAGGCCGCCCATCCCGAGGCCCTGGATGACGCGCGCGCCCATCAGCATGGGGATGTCCTGGGCGAAGCCGGCCAGCAGGGATCCGATGACGAAAATGAGGATGCCGATCTGGGTCAGCTTCTTCTTGTCGAAGAGGTCCGCGAGCTTGCCCCAGATCGGCGTGCTGGCCGCGTTGGCGAGCAGGGCGGCGGTGATGACCCACGCGAAGTCGGTCTGCGAGCCGCCGAGTTCGGCCATAATGGTCGGGAGGGCGATGGACACGATCGTGGCCGCGAGCATGGCGGCGAAGAAGCTGGCCAGTACGCCGACGAGCGCGCGCAGGACCTCCTTTTGGGTCATCTGCGGGATGTCGGCCAGTGCGTCGCGTTGGGGCGGCGCGGCCGCGGCGCCCGTCCGGGGGTCGACGCCGGCGCTCACTTCGCGCCCCCGTCCGACTCGCGGGCGGCTGCGTGGCCGGTGGCCGCCGGGCCGGTTGCGCCGGCCGATTCGCGGGCGAGTCCCTCGCGCAGCACTCCCGAGATCTCGTCGAGGAGTGCGACGGCGTCCCGCGCCCGGGCCTCGTCCCAACCGTCCAGCAGTTCCCCGAGCAGCTCCGCACGGCGCGCCAGACCGCGCTCGACGGCGGCGTCCCCTTGCGCGGTGAGCCGGAGCAGTTGAGCCCTTGCGTCGACGGGGTCGGCCTCGCGAACGACCATCCCGGCGGCCTCGAGTTCGGTGACGTGGCGGCTCAGCGCGGCCGGACCGACGCCGAGCCGGCGGGCTATGTCGGTGGCCCGGACCGGCTGGCTGTCGCGCACCCGGCCGAGGACCGCCTGTTGGCCGATGCCCGGCTCCCCCGGCCGCACGCCGGCGTACGCGACGCACTTGAGGACCTGGTGCAGGGACTGGACGCTGCCGACCAGATCGGCTGCCGTGGCGGCGTGAAGCGGCACGGGACTTCCCTTCGGGGGTGTTGATGCGGGATTCAAGGATCGGGCCGGGCCTTCTGATAGTTGACGAAGGCGAATATTGCCTCAAGCAACCATAACCTGTTTTAGTTGCCCCTGTGAAGTAATGTGCCGCACCTCACCGGTCGTCCCGGCCGCTAGGCTGGCTTCGTGGATGCTTCCCAGAACGCCCGCCAACTGTCCGCCAACCTCCGCCGGATCGCCGAGGACGCCGCCACCGGCGTCGGGCCGATGCTCCGGGCGGCCTTCCGCTCCGACTTCCGCATCGACGAGAAGAAAAACCACCACGATTTGGTGACCGAACACGACCGCGCCTCCGAGGAGGCCATCGCGGCGCACCTGTTCGCCGCGGAGCCGGACAGCCGGATTCTCGGCGAGGAGGGCGGCCACCGCGGATCCGGCCGGATCGAGTGGATCGTCGACCCCATCGACGGCACCAGCAACTTCGCGCACGGCGTCGCGTTCTTCTGCGTCTCCATCGCCGCGGCGCTCGACGGCGAGCTGCTCGCCGGCGTCGTCTACGATCCCGTCGCCGAGCTGGTGTTCGCCGCCGACCTGGACGGCGCCTACCTCAACGGCGAGCCCCTTCGCCCCGCCGGCCAGTCCGACGAGGCCAGGGCGTCCATCATGACGGACTACCCCTCCGCCGAGGCCCTCGCGCTCGACGGGCAGCTGGGCCTCGATTCGTTCGCCGAACTGGTCACCACGTACGCGACGCTGCGCCGCAAGGTGAGCGGCGCGCTGATGCTCGCGCACGTCGCCGCGGGGTGGGCCGACGTCACGATGGGCCTGGACACGAACCCGTGGGACATCGCCGCCGGGGCGCTGATCGTCCGCCAGGCCGGGGGCACGTACCTGCCGTTCCGCTACGACGACGAGGACCGCCCCGCGCAGGAGGCGCCCTGCTACGTCGCGTTCGCCCCCGGGTCCAACGCGACGACGGCGGTGCGCATCGTCGGGGACATCGTCGCCGCCCGCCGCGCCTCCCGCCCGGCGCCGCCCGCACTTTTCGACGAAGGCTAGCCCCGCCCTCCCCCGTTTCGACGAAGGTAGATGTCCGGATTCGGCCCAATAGCGACATCTACCTCAGTCGAAACGGGAGGGGCCGACAGCTGCCTTCGTCGAATCCGCTTTACGCGCGGTGGGCCCACACCTAGGCTCAGGACATGCCCGTCATGTTGCGCACGATCCAGACAGCCGTTCCGCCAACGATCCTCCACCAGGACCAGGCGCGCGACGTGTTCGCCGCCCAGCCCGGCCTCACGCGCCTCGGGCAGCGGCTGGTCGCCACGTCCTTCAACTCCGCGCAGATCAGTACGCGTCGCACCGCCGTCACCGAACTGACCGTGGACAACGATTCCGCGGAGCCCGTGTTCTTCGACGCCCGCAGCGGCCTGCTGCTGAGCCCGAGCACGAAGGTCCGCAATGCGATCTTCGCCGAGCAGGCCGGACCCCTGTTCATGGAGGCCGGCGGCAAGGCTCTCGCCGCGGCGGGGCTCGGCCCCGAGGACGTCACGCACGTCGTCACGGTTTCCTGCACCGGTTTCTACAATCCCGGGCCGGACTACCAGCTCGTCCGCGCGCTCGGCCTGTCCCCGTCCGTGCAGCGCTACCACCTCGGTTTCATGGGATGCTACGCCGCCTTCCCGGCCCTGCGCGCGGCCAAGCAGTTCTGCGTAGCCGAGCCGAACGCCGTCGTGCTGGTGGTTTGCGCCGAGCTCTGCTCGCTCCACGTGCGCAGCTCCAACGACCCGGACACCATCATGGGATCTGCGTTGTTCGCCGACGGTGCGTCGGCCGCCGTCGTGACGGCGCGGGACCTGCCCGACGTCGGCGCTTCGCTGAGTTTGGACCACTTCGAAACCGTGCTCACGCCGGTCGGCGAGGATTCGATGGCGTGGAACATCGGCGACGAGGGATTCGAGATGGTGCTGGGGACCTACGTGCCGCACATCATCGACGACCACATCGTCGGCGCCCTGGAGCCGCTGTTCGCGCGGGATCCGTCGTTGGCGGGGACGGAGTTCGGCGACGTCGCGCACTGGGGAATCCACCCCGGCGGCCGCGCCATCCTGGACCGCGTGCAGAACCGGTTGGGGCTGTCCGACGCGCAGCTCGTGCCGGCCCGGCGGGTCTTGCGCGACTACGGCAACATGAGCAGCGCGACCGTGATGTTCGTGCTCAAGGACATCCTCGACGCCGCGGAGCAGCCGGTGGCCGTGGCGGTGGGCGCGGGCGAGGCCGTCGTTGCGGGGGCTGCCGACGCCGCAGTTGTCGGGGCTGGCGAAGCCGTCGCCACCGGCGCTGGGGGCGGCGGGGGCGCTGCAGGTGGAGACGATTCCGGCGGGGACCATCTGTCCGTGGCCCGCGCCGCGCGCGACGGCGACCGCGTGTGCTCGATGGCGTTCGGGCCGGGGCTGACGGTGGAGACGGCGCTGATGACGGTTCGCCTTCCCGATGCCGGGGCTTAGGCGCCGGCTGCCGCCGCGCCTCGGGTGGCCGCCGCGGGCCCGTCCGCCGCGGCTCCGTCCGCCTTTGGCGGCCCGTGACGCCACCGCCGTCGAGGAGATGGACCGCGCGGACGCCGACCCCGCGACG
Organism: Arthrobacter arnarulunnguaqae; assembly: GCF_051262515.1. Taxonomy (NCBI): domain Bacteria; kingdom Bacillati; phylum Actinomycetota; class Actinomycetes; order Micrococcales; family Micrococcaceae; genus Arthrobacter; species Arthrobacter arnarulunnguaqae. Next base: position 76,929 of record NZ_JBIMER010000004.1, read on the forward strand.
CTGCGCCGAACCTATGCGGCGTTTTGGCCGGTCAATTGGTGCTTCTCGCGCCCGGGACAGCTCTACGCCGAGTTCGTGCGGCCCCACCTGGCGCATGGCCGGACGGGCACGGTGCTCGATGTCGGTTCCGGCGGCGGCGACATCGCCGCCTACCTTGCCCGCCGCGCGGACCGAGACGGGTATTCGCTGCGCGTCACCGGCGTCGACCCCAACCCGGCGGCCCACGCATTCGCGGCGGCGACGCATCCGGACGTGGAGTTTCGGCGGGCCACGAGCACCGACCTCGTCGCGGAAGGGGCGCGGTTCGACGTCGTTCTGTCCAACCACGTGTTGCACCACCTCACTCCCGCCGAATTCGAGGCACTGCTCCGCGACTCCGAAGAGCTGGCGGTCCATGCGGCGGTGCACGCTGACCTCCGCCGGTCGGCCGTGGCGTACGCGTTGTTCGCTGTCGCGGCCTTGCCGTTCGCGGTCCGCACGTTCATCCGGCGCGATGGGCTGACGTCGTTGCGCCGGAGCTATTCGCCGTCGGAGCTGCGGGCCGTTGCGCGGGCCGGGTGGAGCGTGGAGACGCGCGCGCCGTTCCGCAACCTGTTGGTGTTCCGCGGCGCGGGAAACGCAAGGGGCACCGGCGTCGTTCGCCGCTCCGTGGCCGGGGACTGATCGGGATCGGATCGTTCATGAGCGCCGACGGACCGGTCCTGATCGCCGGCGCGGGTCCCGCGGGGCTGTGCCTCGCCGTCTTGCTGGCGCAGCGCGGTGTGGCCGTGCGGGTGCTGGAGCCCGCGGTCGTTCCGGACGTCCACTCGCGCGCGATCGGTTTGCACCCTCCCGCGCTCGACGTGCTGGACCTTGCCGGAGTCGGGGGCCGGGCCGTAGCCGGGGGGGTCCGGATCCGGGACGGCGTGGCGCTGTCCTCCGGACGCGAGGTGGCGCGGATCGATTTCGGCGCGGTTTCCGGCCGTCATTCGTATGTGCTCGCGCTGCCCCAGGCGCGGACCGTGGCCCTGCTCGCCGAGCGGCTGGAGGAGGTCTCCCCCGGCTCGCTGGTCCGCGGTCGGCGGGTCACCGGGTTCAGTGTTGCCGGTTCCGCGGGCGGTGCTGGGCCAAGGGACGGCTCCGGCGCGGTCGCCGCCGTACGTGTCCGCACCGATGGCGGAGCGGACTCGGAAGCAATCGAAGGTGCCCGCCGGCTGGTCGGGGCCGACGGCGTGCGGTCCGCGGTCCGGGGGGCGGCGGGCTTGGCGTTCCGCGGGCGCGCCCATCCGGACCGTTACGCGATGGGCGACTTCCCAGACACGACGGGTTTCGGATCCACGGCCGTCCTCTTCCTGCACGCCGCCGGGATTGTCGAGAGTTTCCCGCTACCCGGCGGAACGAGGCGCTGGGTGGTGCGGTTGCGCGGGATGGAGGAACCGGCGCCGTCCGCCGATACCCCGCGATGGATCGCCAAGGAGGTGCTCGCGCGGACCGGGCACTCGATCGACGCTGCGGGCTGCACCATGACGAGTGTTTTCGGGACGCGGCGGCGGTCCGTGGCGTCGATGGTCGCGGGCGCGGGCCTGGAGACCGCGGGGTCGGTGGTGCTGGTCGGTGATGCGGCGCATGAGATCAGTCCGATCGGCGGTCAGGGCATCACGCTGGGCCTGCAGGACGCGGCCGCTGTGGCGGAGCTGATTAGCGGGGGTACCGCCGGGCCCGAGGAATGGGCCGCCTTCTCGCGAAACCGGCTGTCCGCCGCTCGGATCGCCGGACGCCAGGCCCATCTGAACATGGCGCTGGGGCGACCGCTGCCCGCTTCGGTGCTGGCGATTCGCAACGGCGCCATGCGGTTGGCGTTGTCCGTTCCGGGCGTGCGGGACGGGGTGGCTCGGCGGTTCACGATGGACTTCTAGATTCGCCTATCGGTGGTTTCGACGTGCGTCATGAAGCGTCTGGCACCTGTGGACAACTCTGCGGGGATGCCTTTTTCGCGTTATGATCGATTTACATGGAATGTCAATATTCAATGCACGAGGGGCCCATGAGTACGATCGCAACCGCCCGCTTCCGCTCCGCACTGGCCGTAGCCGCCGCAGGGTGTCTCGCACTGACAGCCTGCGCGGGCTCTCCCGAGTCCGAGGGGAGAACTTCGGAGCCAGCGACGCCCAGCACAACTGCATCGTCCTCGGCACCAGCCACGTCCAGTGCCCCACCACGTCCCCAGGCGGCCACATCGTCGTCCCCCGCCAAGAACCTCCCGAAACCGAAGATGCCGGCGGAAGCCAAGGAGTTCACTAAGGAGGGGTACGAGGCCTTCGTCAATTACTGGTTTGAGGCGCAGAACTACGGCATGGCAACTGGGGACACAGCGCCAATGGACAAGGTCTCGATGGAAAAATGTGGAATTTGCGTGGAGCGAGGCAGAACCATGAAGGACGCGTATGCAGACGGGGGGTGGATTGTCGGTGGTGACATCAAGGTGACTGAGTTCTATACGCCGCTTCAAAAGGACATTCAGGATCTCTACCAAGCAGCCGTCCAACTCCGTGAATCCAAGAGCCAACCTTTCTCACCAGCAGGTCAGCCAATCCCAGACGGGCTGACAAAGGCGACTACTCATGACTTGAACTTCCATGCAACTTATTCGAAATCCGGTGGTTGGAAGATGGCCGCCCTCGTAGGGGACGAATAGGGTCGCCCCGTGACTAGGATTCTGGGGTCAATCAATGCGAGCAAATGGTACTTGCCCGCTATATCGGTGGTGGTGGCGTTCAACTCGATTTGGACCGGGAACAGCGTGCCTAGCGATTCGCCTGAAGTCGGCCTCAACGCGGACCGTATAGAAGTACGCAAATCTAACGTGGCCGATTACATCGCCCCAGGCGACGCCCCCGCCGGACAGGAGAGTGGCAAGTCCAACGGTAACCGTGGTACCGCATTCGGCACCACAATCGACGAAAATACGCCGATGACTACTTGGGCTCCCTACTGCGCGAACGTATCCACCGGAAACATAGACATCAGTTGCATGACCCAAATGAAAGATCGATGCGGACCCGATGCTGTGTTCGTTTCCTATTACACATACACACGCCGCACTCCCAATCTTGTTCCAGTGGGCCGCCAAGGATGCGAGGGTAGCCAAGAAATCCCCGTCACAGCCACGGATTCTGATGACACGCTCGTAGTACTGACAGCCCAAGACTTCCAATCGTTGCCCATCCAGCCCTCAACGATCGAAATGGATTTGGAAGGCTTTTCGCTGCGGAATGCGCACACCAACATCTATGCCTCGTCCGCAACCAGGACGCTGACGACGACGATCCTTGGACAGTCAGTTGCCGTCCGAGCAATCCCTTACGAGTACCGGTGGAACTACGGTGACGGTTCTAGGCGGACGACCACCGACCCCGGTGCGCCGGTGAATGGCGAACTATTCGAAACGGAAACGGCCACCAGCCACGTCTACGCTGAAACAGGCGACTACCCGATCGGGCTGACCACTGTTTACACCGGACAATTCTCCGTAGCCGGCGGCCCGTGGATGCCGGTCGCCGGGATGGCCATGGTTCCCAGCCCCGGCGCCGAGGTGAGCGTGTGGCGGACCAAGAAAATCGTCGTCGACTCGAGCTGCGAGGAGAACCCCAACGGCCCCGGATGCTCCTCACCGTTCGACGAATAGTCGTTTGGGCAGAATTAGGACTAAAGACTCGCGATGTCTGGGTTCCCCACCGCCGACGGACACACTTGAAATACTGCAGCCCACCGGTCCCGCGCCTGAGCGCGGACCCCGGCGGGCCGCCGTCGTACTCTATTGGTCTCAGCTCCGTTTGAGGAAGATGCTGACGTCGTCGTTGTTGATGAGGTCCGGCGCCGTCCAGCCGTCGAGGTCGTATTCGGCCATGCAGGTTTCAGCGAAGCCTGTCATCATGTCGGTGGTTCCTTGCGCTTGGGCAGCGAAGAGGATTTCGGCCTTGACGTTCTCGTGGTTGCCGGAGTAGTTCCGTTCGTAGAGTTCGTGACGGCCGCCGAATTCGGTGCCGATCGCGTCCCATAGCAGTTTCATGAGCTTGACTCGGTCCACGGCCGTGATGCCGTCGGAGCCGCGGACGTACTTGTCCAGGTAGGGGCGAATCTCGGGGGTCTTGAAGTCCAGGGCGGAGGAGTTGAGGTAGATCAGCCCGGACGCGACGTCCTGCTCGATGATTTCCTTGATCCGGGGGTAGCCGGTGGCCATGAACATGCGGTATGAGAGCCCGTAGTCGAGTTTGGGCAGCACGGTCCCGTCCGGTCCCCCATCGGGGTTCAGCGCCATCGCGTCGGCGAGGGCGTAGAACATGTTCCGCCACCCAAGGACCTCTCCGGCGCGGGCCTGGACCCCGCGGAAGTCCTTAGTCCCGGCGATCTCCAGCGCTTTCAGCAGCAGCCCGGCGATGAAGTCGAGCTTCACGGCCAGACGGATCACGCCCTGGAACGTGAACCGGTTGATGAACCCGGTCTGCGGGAAGAAATTGTTGATCTTCTCCACGTCGCCATACGCGAAGACGTTCTCCCAGGGGATGAGGACCTTGTCGAACACGAACACCGAATCGTTCTCGTCCAGCCGGCTCGAGAGCGGGTAGTCGAATGGGGTGCCCATCACCGCGGCCTGGTGCGAATACGAGGCACGGGAGATCAGCTTAACGCCGGGAGCGTCCATCGGGACGGTGCAGATCAGCGCGAACTCCTTCTTCTTGATCGGCAGCCCGTAGTGGGCGATGAAGTTGTACTGGGTGATGGCCGAACCCGTCGCCACGACCTTCGCCCCGGAAACGACCAGCCCGGCGTCGGTTTCCTTCTCAACCTTCATGAAAACGTCCCCGACCTGGTCCGGGGGCAGATGGCGGTCCACCGGCGGGTTGATGATCGCGTGGTTCCAGTACAGGACCTTCTCCTGGGATTCCTTGTACCAGCGGTTCGCGTTGTCCTGGAACGGTTCGTAGAAGTCGGGCATCCCGCCCAGGGTCCCAAGGAACGCTCCCTTGTAGTCCGGGGAGCGTCCCATCCACCCGTAGGACATCCGCGCCCACGTCTCGATCGCCGTCCTCGATGACTTCAGGTCCTCCACCGAGCGAGCGGCCTTGAAAAACGGGTGGGTCAGCCCGCCGGACCCGGTGTCCGTGGGCACCAGGAGCTTGCCCGAAACAGCCGGATCGTGGAAACCGTCGTACAGCCGCGCGGCCATCCGGATCGAGTTCCTGAACGCCGGATGCGTCGTGACGTCCTTGACCCGTTCGCCATAGATCCAGACCTCGCGATCATCACGCAACGACTCGATGTACTCGTCGCCGGTTTGCGGCAACAACGGGTTCGCCGGCTTCGTCCGCTCCGACATATCCGGCACCGACGTGCCCTGTGTGGAAGCGCTGGACGGGGTTTCGAGAGTTTCGGTCATGACGAGGTCCTTTCATTCGTCCGCAGGCAACGTCGCCGTGCGGCACGCGGGTTCTGTGATGATTCGGGCTACGGATCGTTTATCTGGCGGGATGAAGGTGGGTTGGGAATGCGACCGGGCTAGACCGAGGCCAGTGGCCGCAGTGACGCGGCGCCGGCGATCCACCCCGCCGCATAGCCGTCGCCACACTGCTCCCAAGGGGCTCCGCCGACGAGTCCGCCCAGGTGGTGGAACTTGCCGCCGAAAAACAGCAGCGGTTCCTCCGGGCTGATATCGAGGGCCACAACTTCGCCGACGACGATCAGATGGTCGCCGCCGTCGTACACCGCCCATGGGCGGCACTCGAGGGTCGCGGCATTGCCCGCGAGGACAGGAACACCGGTTGCGCTGTTCCCCCAACCAGGTCCGTTGCGCATCGGCTTGCCGGCAAAGTGGAGGCAGGTGTCCAGTTGAGTTTGGGCCATCACATTGATTGCGAATGGGCGGTCCTCAACCAGCGTCGAGACCTTGGAACTGCGCATCAGCGTGACCTGCGCCAAGGGCGGATCCAAGGAAACAGATGTGAATGCGCTGACCGTTGCGCCGTGGTCGGCGCCGTCGTCGGACGTCGTGGTCACAACGGTGACACCCGTACCGAAACGGCCAAACGCATGACGCAAATCCCGGGGATCAATCGCTGTTGATGCGGACATCGGATGCTCCTGTGGACTGGTGGACTACTTGACCCCTCCAGCGTGTCCCGAATCACAGGGTATGCGGCGTCGCCGGTCGGATCCTGTCCGGTGCGTGCTCGAACATGTCCGGCTAGTGCAAAAAGTCAGACGCGCTCAGGTGCCGCCTCACAATACCGGACCTTCCTCACCGGTGCCCCGAGTTCAACCCCTTGGCTCCGCGGTGTCGGGAGGGCCGAGGATTTTCGGTCCGCTGAGGGCGTCGTCTCAAAGCGGGACTTGTAGGCACGTGCGAAGTAGGCCTGCGATGCGAAGCCGCTTCGTGCGGCTACCGCGGCAACCGGCGTCCTAACTTCCAGAGGATCCGTCAGTAGTTGCCGAGCTCGATCGAGTCGTCGTTCCAAAATGTAGGAACTGGGCGGCGACCCAACGTCGGCGAACAGCCTGGCCAGATGTCGTTCGCTAATGCCGACGGTCGACGCGACTTTGGCCACGCTCAGGTCGACGTCACCGAGGTGGTCGTCGATGTAGGAACGAGCGGCAGTCAGGTGCCCGACCCCGGTTCCACAGCGGTCTCCCGCCAGCATGACCGACAGCAACTCAATCGCTGTGAACTCAGTCTCCCCGGCGTCCCCCGGAGCCGCGAGCGCTTCGGACACCAGTTTCGCCAGGGCGAACGCCCTACGATTAGCCGGTTGTTCCTCACGGAAATCGAAGACAATCGGCTTGTTCAGGGGCCGTCCGCCGGTGATCTCCAGGTAGTCCTCGCGCGGAATGGTCAGCACCATTTCGCGCAGCCCCTTGCTGAACCCACGCAGGAACGGTCTGTCGACGTCGTAGATCACGGCTTGCCCCGGGCGCAGGACCTCGAACCCTTCCTTGTGATAGAAGAACGCCTCGCCCTCGAGCGCGAAGAATACCGCGACGGCATTCATCGGGTGCTTGCGGATGAACGCCTCATTGCGTTCGACAACCTGGTTGCTGCCCTTGACGGAGGCAAGCTTGAGGGAGGGGAAGTGGAGATTGATCTCGGCGGCGCGCAGCGGCTGGTCATCCATGGTGTGGATGTCGAGAGCGATGAGCGCCTTGGCGTTGTGGTGCTCCCACAACTGAACCCGGTTGACCGGCTGGATGCCATCTGTCGAGAATCGTAGGGACGTGACGCTGCGTGGCTGCTCGGGAATCATGAGACCTAAAGTGTAACGACCGTCACGTTCACTGACGAGTCCATGCAGTCATTATGTCGGGCGGCGATGGCGTCAGGGCAACCCGGCTTCTGCGATTACACATTCCACCGAGGCACGGGCGCCACTGGCGGACTGCTCCGAGACGAGCATCCCGGAGTCGTCCAGGATGCGGCATCTAACCTCGCCGGTCACGCCCGGATCGTTGTACGCATACATGACTCCAAAGAGTTGGCTGGCCTCGACATCAGTCGAAAATCGACCGGTGACGCTCTCCGTCTGTACGTTCTGAATGTCGTTGGTTATGTAGCTCACGACGTAGGACTCGCCGGACGCCTCGAACGTGTAGGACTCGGACTCGCCGGCCACCGAAGTCACGGAATTGACGAGGAAAACGGCAAGGACAGTCTGCACGATCGCCGCCAGCAAACCGAGCGCGCCGGTGACAATTCCGACAATCGCGAAGACCTTATTGGGACGCCTTTTCAACAGAGCCACGCTGCCGAGAACAATCGCCACGGGGCCCAGCACGAAGGATAGGAATCCAACGGCCGGAATCACACCGAAGAAGACGGCGACAATCCCGACCACCAGAGCCGCCACGGTGAGACCCGAAGCCTTTTCGGGCTCGTTAGACCCGTAGGTCTGGGGTTCGGACTGGCCATACCTCGGCGCTGGTCCCGGTGACGGTGACGGTGACGGTGGAGTGTACGGATTGGACATGAGTCCCCCTGGAATCTGTGTGTGATGCGGAAATAAAAAGTACTGCCGAGTGGCGAGGGCTTGCGACGCTTCACGTCGACGTCGATGGGCCAGTTGGGCACCGGTTGGTACTTACGCGACCTGCCGGAATGCATCTCTCGCCGAGGCGAGATGCGCCGTCACCCGTCCGCGCAGCCCGGACTCGTCGAGCTGATCCCACCAAATGTTCAGCACTCGGATCCCCTCTTCGGCGAGCGCGGCTTCACGCTTCCGCTCTTGGATGAGCTTCTGGTTCGTGGGCGATTCCATGAAGTACTTGCCGTTCCCATGAGTTTCGATGGCCAAACGGAACTCGGGCCATGCGAAGTCCGGACGGAACAGGCCTCGGCGCGTCTGAACCTCCCACTGGAGAACAGGCGGTGGCATCCCCCACTGGTGCAAGAGGACCCGCAACCGGCCTTCCGCCACGGACTCCGATCGACCATCGGCGAACTCCAAGGCCGTTCGGCCCCGTCGAACGCCTCGCGCTTTAGGGCGGGCGTCCAACATTTCCGCGACCTTCGAGCGTTGCAGTCCTCCGCGGAGCGCCGAGTCGGCGAGAATCACAGCCGATAGGAACGGCATCGTCATCAAACAATCGGTGACCGTGCGTTCGATCCCTGTGAGGCTGAGTCCCTGTGAGCGTCCAACATGGGCGCCCGTCAGCATCGAATTATGCGAGACAACGCGCTGTCCGAAGACGCGAGAGCCGACGCTGGCACGCTGGACGACGTGCAAGTTTCGGTCAACGCCCCACACATCGAGCCCCCAAAGCCGCGCTGCCGAAGCGAAACCGAACACGGTCTGCCCGCGTGCGCTTCTGGCTTGGGCATGAAGGCTCACCACGTCCTTCTCCCACGGGGCGAGACGTGCGACGTCGGCTCCGGGCAAGTAAACACCGTGCCTCACGCGAACCAGTTCTCCGCTGGCCAAGGACTTTCTCAGCTCGGCCGCCCCGATGTCCCGCCGCTTGAGATCGGACAAACCTTCAAGGTGGGACACCGCCGTATCCACAGCGCTGGCCCCGCCCTGAGGGTTCTCCCACGCGTCCGCGCCGGGTCCAGTTTGTCGGTTGGTTACGTCCTTCATGGTGCGAGCCTGCCACCTACAGCTTCCCGGCCAGGGCGGCAAACGCAATCTGTGGATAAGCCAGCAGGGCGCAGGAAAAACCAGTCAGAGGACAGGGCAGCCGGCGGACGGGCCGCCACCGGCAGAGACAGAGCAGCATCGGCGGGGACACCCCGGCAACCAGACCCTCCGGAATTGTCGAGACCCCCTGCAATTTCGGGCGTCCATGGCGATTTTGGGTGGTCTCGACGGGAGCACGGGGCGGGGGCGGGCGGGGACGGATGGTAGGCGGAGCGGGGGACGGACAGGCGCGGCGGTCCGGTTGGCGGGCGGCCGACCCCCAGACGGGGCCAGCCGCTCCGGCTAGTCGTCCAAGTGCGTCGGAGCGAACATCCGCAGCAGGGTCTCGACCACCACGACATTCGGCCCGTCCGCGGCAAAGGACTCCTCCAACGCCGCGCGCACGCCCTCGGGCCCAACTCGCCGGGCGGGCACCCCGAACGACTCGGCCAACGCCACGAAGTCCGGCCTGACCAGCTCGGTGGCGGTCGCCTTGCCGAAGGCGCCGACCATGTATTCGCGCAGGATGCCGTAGCCGCCGTCGTCGACGATCAGCCAGGTGACCGGCGCGTTGTGCTGCTTGGCCGTCGCCAGCTCGGCGATCGAGTACATCGCCGAACCGTCGCCGGACACCGCCAGCACCCGCCCCTCGAGCCCGGACTTGCCTGCCACGGACAACCCGATCGCCCCGCCGATCGCGGAGGGGAAGCCATAGCCCAAACCTCCGGCGCCCTGCGCGGAGTGGAACTCGCCGGACTTCGCGTCCCAGCAGCTCCATCCCCAATAGGCGGAGATCGTCATGTCCCAGAACGTCTGCATCGCATCCGGCACGGCGGCGCGGATGTCCGCCATGAACGTCCGTTCCTTCCCGAGATCCTGCGCGTCGAGCCTTGCCATGACCTTCGCGAGGGTCGCCGCCACCAGGACCTCCGGCATCTGGCCGTTCCAGTCGGGAGCGGAAGGAAGCTGCGGAGCGGAGGTTTTCTCGACGGCCCCGCCACCAACCCGCCCGAGCGCCGCGTCGAGGTACTCCAGCGCGGCCCGGGCGTCGGCCCGGATGCCCAGCGCCGGGCGGTTGGACTCCAACACGCGCGGTTCGGCGTCGATCTGGATCAGGTGCCCGCGCGGTTCCAGCGTGAAGTAGTTGGACGTGACCTCGCCCAGCGACGAGCCGACCACGATCAGCACGTCAGCCTCCTCGAGCACCTCGGTGACGTGGCGGTCCTCGACCCACGACTGCAGGCTCAGCGGATGCTCCCACGGGAACGCGCCGTTGCCGCCGGGCGAACACACCACCGGGGCGCGCAGCTTCTCTGCCACGCTCAGCAGCGCGTCCTTGGCGCCGGCCCGCCGGACTCCCCCGCCGGCGACGATCGCGGGTCGCTTCGCGCCGGCAAGCCACCGGACGGCCTCGTCGATCAGCTCCACCCGCGGCGGGTGCTCGTACGCCTCGGCCAAAGCGTCGGCCACGGGAGGCACGAACACCTCAGCGAGGAGCACGTCCTGCGGCACCTCGATCCACACCGGCCCCTGCGGGACGGTGATCGCGTCGGCCCAAGCGTCCTGGATGGCGGACGGGATGCCGGACGCGTGGTGCACGGTGCGCTGGCTCTTGGTGACGTTGGCGGCGGACGCCTTCTGGTCGTCCAGCTGGTGGAGCATGCCCTTGCGCCGCGCGCCTAGCCCGTCCAACGGGATCTGGCTCGCCACGACCACCATCGGCACGCCGGTCGCGTAGGCCTCCTGGAGTCCCGCCAACGCCGTCAGCGCGCCGGGTCCGGTGGAGAGGAACAGCACACCGACCTCGCCGGTGGCCCGGGAGTAGCCGTCGGCGGCGAACGCGGAGTTGTTCTCCACGCGCGAGGAAACGAAGTGCAGGCCGGAGCGCGAGAGCGCGTCGAACAGCCCGAGCGCGTGCTGCCCCGGGATGCCGAACACGGTGCGCGCGCCCAGGGCCTCCAGCGTCTCGATGACGAGGTCCCCGCCGTTGCGGTTCTCCTTCGAAGCGGACGACGCCGGTGTCCCGACCTGCGTGCCGGTGGTCTGGTTCGTCGCCATCAGGCGTCCTTCCGATCCGTGGTGCGCTTGTCCGCCATCAGGGTAACGAGGTCGTAGGCCACGTGCGAGGCCGCGACGCCGGTGATCTCGGCGTGGTCGTAGGCGGGGGCCACCTCGACGACGTCGGCGCCGATCAGGTTCATGCCGCGCATCCCGCGCAGGATCTCCAGCAGCTCGCGGCTCGTGATGCCGCCGGCCTCCGGGGTTCCCGTTCCCGGCGCGTGGGCCGGATCCAGCACGTCGATGTCCACCGAGATGTACAGCGGGCGGTTGCCGATGCGGTCCCGCAGTTTCGCGACGACCTCGGCCACCCCCTGGTGGTAGACGTCGGAACTGGTGACGATCCCGAAGCCGAAGCGCCGGTCGTCGTCCAGGTCCTTCTTGCCGTAGAGCGGTCCGCGGGTGCCGACGTGGGAGATGGCCTCCGTGTCCAGGATGCCCTCCTCCACAGCGCGCCGGAACGGTGTCCCGTGCGTGTATTCCGCGCCGAAGTAGGTGTCCCAGGTGTCCAGGTGCGCGTCGAAGTGGAGCATCGCGACCGGCTCCCCCGCACGCTCGGCGGCTGCCCGCAGCAGCGGAAGGGCGATCGTGTGGTCCCCGCCGATCGTGAGCAGGGATGCGCCGTCGGCCGTCAGGTTCAGGGCGTTGTCCTGGATGGTTTCGATCGCCTCGTTGATGTTGAACGGGTTCACGGCCATGTCGCCGGCGTCGGCCACCTGGACGTTCTCGAACGGGCTGACGTCCAGCGCGGGGTTGTAGGGACGCAGCAGCCGCGAGGACTCGCGCACGTGGTTGGCGCCGAAGCGCGCGCCCGGACGGTAGGAGACACCGGCATCGAACGGCACGCCGACCACCTTGATGCCCGCCGCCCCGACCTGGTCCAGCCGCGGCAGGCGCGCATACGTCGCCGCCCCGGCGAAGCGCGGTATGCGGGAGGAGTCGATGGGTCCGATGTTCCCGTTCGCCTCGACGCGGATCTCTTGCATGGTTCTCCTCGCATGGCGCCGCGGGCGCCGTGTCGGTGTGAAGCCGGAGGACGACGGCGATGCCGCCATGCGCCCCTTCGACAGTTTGGCTTGTTGTCCAGAGGGCAACAAGCGTTTCCACCCATGCTATTTGTGTCGCACGCCACGGTCAAGGCGCGGGCATAGCATAGGTTGGACGCGTGAGCTACGACGCCGACGAAACCACCACGGAATACGCCGCCCGCCGGATTTCCGTCCGCACCCCCGCCCCCCTCCGGGAGCTCCGGCGTCGTCTAGAGGACCTGGTTCCCGCAGTGAATGCCGCGGGGCTGACCTCCAAGGCCTCCTCGGGCAGGGCCGACTGGGACACGATCCGGCGCGAGGCCGAGGCCTCCGCCCACTATGGACTGTGCCGCTACGCCACCGAGGACCCGGGTCCGCTGATGCGGCTGGCGGGGAGCTCGACCGAGAGCGTCGCGTACCTGCTCGGCAGCCCCGGCATCCATGCTCGACTGTTCCGGCTCGATCCGTCCACGATGGCCGGCTTCCCGCTGCGGCTCGAAATGCACGCGGCGCGGCACGGCGGGACGGTGGTGACCGTGGAGCAGCCCGGCGCCCGCCTCGCGGCGTTCGGCATCAACAAGGTCACGCAGGCCGGATTCGAACTGGATCGGATCCTCGGGGACGTCCTGGAGGCCATGGACTTGCCGCGCCCGTCCGCGCTCCGGCGGTAGGCGGAGAACCGGCGGCAGCCAGCCCGTTCGCGGCCGTCAGCGTGAGGCGGCGGGAACCAGCGTCCAGATGACCACCGATTCCTCGTCCGTGGGGTTGACCCACGAATGCGGCTCGCGCCCCGGGAAGGTGACCGTGTCGCCGGCCTCCAGCTCGAAGCGCTCGTTGGAGAAGATGATGACGAACCGGCCCGAGACCACGTGCAGGACCTCGGCCTCGCAGTCGACGGAATACAGTTCCGTCTCGCCCGTGCCGCGGGGCTCGATCACGGCGCGGATCATCTGCAGCCGGCGCTCGGAGCGGGCGGTGAGCAACCGCTCCCCGATCCCGTGGCCGCCCAGGGAAACCCGCGGCGCGTCGGCGAGCCGGACCACGTGGGTCTCCGGCTGCGCGAACAGGTCCCCCACGGACACGGACAGGACTTGGCACAGCGTCACCAGCGACGCCACCGACGGCGACGTCAGATCCCGCTCGACCCGGGACAGGAACCCCTTGGTCAGCCCCGTCGACGCGGCAACCTGCTCGATCGTCAGCCGCTGCGCCTGGCGTGCCGCGCGGATGCGGGAGCCGATGGCAACCGGTTCGTTGCTGGGCTCGACGGGCAGGGCCTTCATGGGCGGATTCTCCGGATCTGAGGGTCAAACGACAGTGGCAACCAGCTTAGGTCAATTGACGCGTTAGCTGGATCACACTAGCCTAGCGGGCAACACCTGTTTACCGTAGTGCAATTCCTGAAGGACACCCCATGGAATTCGTCAACGCGTCTACTACTGCCTCGCCGCGTCCGCGGTGGTCGACGTCGTCGCCAGCCTCCTGACGCCCGCCACCCGTCCCGAAGTCTCCCGGGCCTGGGCGTTCCGCGTCTCCGGAAGCGCCTGGAGCGGGCGGTCCGTCGCGGCGGAGGGCGACGCCCGGTAGGGCACAGTCGCGGCAGCGGGACGGACGGCGGCCCGCGCGCGTCAGCGCGTGGGCTGCGGCCCGCGCCCGCGGGTATACTCGGAGGCTGAAGGGGAGTAGTTCCGAACCCGCCCAAGGACCCGGCATCGGGCACGACGGCGGCGGCGGACATGTCGACATACTGGCCACCGCGCGTGACCCGGCAGTCCACCCGGACCCAGCGTCCGGGCGAGCGAGACCTTCGGCCCGCCGGCGGCGGTCCGAGGCTCGTCGTATCCCCGAACGGCCCCGGTCCGCGCCTCCCGAGAAGCTTTCGGGACCACGCTCCGACCCGAGGACCCCATGAGCACCGACCAAGACAGCCCGGTCGAGAACCCCGACGCCCGCCGCACCCCCACACACCGCGACATCCGCAGGTGGCGGCAGTACCTGGCCGACGAACGCGCCGAGGGCGCCGTCTACCGCGAGCTGGCCGCCAACCGCGAGGGCGAGGAACGCCAGATCCTGCTGGGCCTCGCCGAGGCCGAACGCCGCCACGAACTCCACTGGCGCACACTGCTCGGCGAGGACGCCGACAAGCGGGTCCGTCCCTCGCTGCGCCGAACGGTGCTGCGCTTCCTGGCCCGCCACTTCGGCTCCGTGTTCGTGCTTGCCCTGGCCCAACGCGCCGAGGGCAACTCCCCCTACGCGGCGGACCAGGACGCCACCCGGCAGATGGCCGCCGACGAACTGGTCCACGAGGAGGTCGTCCGCGGGTTGGCGACGCGAGGCCGCAACCGGCTCTCCGGGAACTTCCGGGCCGCCGTCTTCGGCGCCAACGACGGGTTGGTGTCCAACCTGGCTCTGGTGATGGGCATCGGCGCCGCCGGCGTCTCCAACGCCCTGGTGCTCTTCTCCGGAATCGCCGGTCTGCTCGCCGGAGCCCTGTCCATGGCCGCCGGCGAATACGTGTCCGTGCGGTCGCAACGCGAACTGCTTTCGGCGTCGCAGCCGACGCAGGTCACGCTGTCCGCCGCGCCGCATCTGGACCTCAACGCCAACGAACTCGTGCTGGTCTACAAGGCCCGCGGGATGAGCGCGGAGGACGCCGAACACCGGGCGGCGGAGCGCATGGGTTACTTCGCCTGCGACTGCAACGCGTCGCTGTCGCTGCACCCGGAACTCGAGGAGGAAGCCTCGCAGGAGCACGAGGCGGTGGGCTCGGCGCTCGGCGCCTCCGCGGCCAGTTTCTGTTTCTTCGCCTCCGGCGCGCTCATCCCGATCCTGCCGTACCTCCTGGGGCTGACCGGGACCGCGGCCGTCGCGGCCGCCGTCGTGCTGGTGGGACTGGCACTGCTGCTGACCGGCGGCGTCGTCGGGCTGCTCTCCGGCGCCTCGCCGGCGAAGCGCGGGCTGCGCCAGCTGGCGATCGGACTGGGCGCCGCGGCGGTCACCTACGCGCTGGGGCTGGCCTTCGGCACCACGATCGCGTAGTCGCGGTCAGTCGCGGTCCGCTTCGGCGTGCGGTTCCCCGTCAGGTTCGCCGTCCTGCTCGAAGTGCCCGGCGAGCCGCTCCAGGGTGCGTTCCATGTTGCCCGGGGTGGTGCGCGTGAAGCCCAGCAGCGTCAGCGCCCACTTGTGCTTGAGGCGGCTGGCGTCCCAGGTCTCGCGGACCAGCGTCCCGCCGTCGGCCGGTTCCAGCTCGTAGCGCCACCGGTGGCCGCTGAAGTGGCGCCAGGCGATGTGCCGGCCCTCCTCGAACTCCACCACCGTGTTGCTGATGCGGTACGGGAGCCCGAGGCGCATGTCCATGCCGAACTCCGCGCCCGGTCCCAACCGCGCGGGCCCGCCCTTCCGTGGGGCCCGCACCGTCCCCGATCCGTCGATCACCGGGTGCATCGCGGGGTCCGCGAGCAGGTCGAACACGTCGGAGGGGGACGCCGGAACGAACCGCTGGCGCGACTGGAGAAAGGGTGAGGGATCCATGGCCCCAGTGTAGGGCGCGGGCCCGGCAGACGGCTGCGAGGACCTAGCCGAGGCGCGCGAGCAGCTCCACGGCCTCGGCCCCGGTCTCGACGAGGTGGACCGATCCGGCCATGTCCCGCTCGGCGGCCAGCGCGCTAAGCAACTGCCACACGGGCAGCTTCACGGTCCAGTGCTCGACGCCGACCAGCACCATCGGCCGGATGGTCTCCGGCGTGCCGTAGTAGTTTTCGCAGGCGTCCTGGAAGACCTCCTGGACGGTGCCGGCCGCGCCGGGCAGGAACACGATCCCGCCGTCGCACTTGGCCAGCAGGACGGCCTCGCGGACCGCGTTGGCGAAGTACTTGGCGATGTGCGTCGCGAACAGGTTCGGCGGCTCGTGCCCGTAGAACCACGTCGGGATGCCCAGGTTCGCGGTGCCCTCCGGGTGGCGGCGGAGCACGTCGTCCGCCGCGCGCGCCCACGCCGTCACGGACGGCCGGTACGACGGCGCCGCGGCCAGGGTGCCCAGCGCGTCGTCGAGTTCCGCGCCGGTGGCGGACGAAAGGTACGCGCCGAGGTTGGCGGCCTCCATGGCGCCGGGCCCGCCGCCGGTGGCGACCGTGTATCCCGCCCGCGCCAACCCCCGGCCCAGCAGCACGGCCTGGCGGTAGCCCGCGGACCCGCGGGCGGCGCGGTGGCCTCCCATCACCCCGACCAGTCGGCGCCCCGCCAGCGGTCCGGCGAGCGCCGTGTCCAGGGCCGCGCCGATTGCGTGGTCGTGGAGCGTCGCGGCCAATTCGGGGGCGGTCGGAGCCGGTCCGCCCGCTGTGGCGACGGTCCGCTGGTGCCCCCAGGCGTAGATGCGCGCATCCGGCGTCGACTCGTATTCGGCCCCGCCGATCCCCCCGTAGAGCTCCGCGGCCGTGTAGAGGCGGCCGCGGTACGAATCGAAGGGGACCCCCGGGAGGGCGGGGAACACCAGCGCGCCGCGCGCCCGCAGGTGCTCCTCGAACCCGGGCGGCAGCTCGCACCCCAGGAAGACGGCCCCGGAGGGATCGAGTGCTCCGAGCGAATCCGTCCGCTCCCGGAGGTCGAGCGACTGCAGGTGCCAGCCGTGCATGCTGGCGCCGCCCCCGGCGCGTCCTCTGCGCAGGCTCGCCCCGGCCCTGGCATCGAACGCGTCGAGCGAGGCGATGTCCAGCTGGCGGGGAACGGGATGCAGTGTCCGCAGGTGGTTCATGGGCACACCCTACCGGCGGGCGGCGGGGCGGACAGTGCCGGACGGGCGGTCAGAGCCGAAGCGCCAGCGGCGCGACCTCCACGGGCCGGCCGGACGCCAGCGATTCCTGCGCCGCGTCCGCGACCGCCGAGGCCGCGACGGCGTCCTCGGGGGTGCACGGGTTCTCCCGCTCACCCAGGACCACTTCGACGAACGCCGCCATTTCCGCGCGGTAGGCGGGCGCGAAGCGTTCCGCGAAGGTGCGGTGCGCGGTCCCGGCCGGGAACACGACGTCGTTCTCGGCCGAGCGCAACGCGGCCCTTTCGTCGAGGCCCACCATGACAGTGTCCTTGGAACCCTGGATCTCCAGGCGGACGTCGTGGCCGGCGCCGTTGTAGCGGGTGGCGCTCGCGGTGGCGACGGTCCCGTCCGCGAACGTCAACACGGCCAGGGTCGTGTCCACGTCGCCGACCGCCCCGATGGCCGGGTCGCCGTTGTTCGATCCGCGCGCGTAGACCTCCACGATCTCCTGGCCCGTGAGCCAGCGCAGGATGTCGAAGTCGTGCACCGCGCAGTCCCGGAACAGCCCGCCGGAGGAGGCGAGGAACTCCACGGACGGCGGGAACATGTCTCCCGTGACCGCGCGCATCGAGTGGATCCACCCGAGCTCGCCCGTCTCGTAGCGCCGCTTCGCCTCCAGGTAGCCGGGGTCGAAGCGCCGCTGGTGGCCGATCTGCACCGTCCCGCCCGCCGCGCGGATCTCGTCCAGCAGCGGCAACGACGCCGTCACACTCCCGGCGACGGGCTTCTCGCAGAACACGGGAACCCCGGCAGCCAGGCCCGCCCGGATCAGCTCCGGGTGGGTCTGCGTCCCGGTGGCGACCACCAACCCGTCGATCCCCCCGGCGAGCAGTTCCGGAACCGAGGCCGCGTGGCCGACGCCCAGCCGCTCCGACGCCGTCCTGGCGTGCGCGTCGTTGGCGTCGGTGAGCATCAGGCGCAGGTCGATGCCACGATCGGCGAACCGGTCCCGCAGGCCCGCGATGTTCTCCGCGTGCATGGATCCTATCCGGCCGACGCCCGCCAGTCCCAAGGTCAGGGCCTTCCTGGTCACCTCATGCACGGTTGCGCTCGGAGGCGGGCGCGTGGCGGACCGTTTCGTCGAACTCCGCCTGGACCTCGGCGGCGATTTCGGAGTGTCCGCCCAGCTCCTCGAGTTCGTGGGCCAGCTCCGCCAGTTCGGCGCCGCCGGCCATCTGCGCCGTGAGCTCCCCGAGGGTGATGTCCTTCTTGTCGTAGTACCCGATCGACCGTCCGCGCTTGAGCAGCAGGAACCGGTCGCCCACCGGGAAGGCGTGGTGCGGGTTGTGGGTGATGAAGATGACGCCCAGCCCGCGGTCACGGGCCTGCAGGATGTAACGCAGCACGACGCCCGACTGCTTGACGCCCAGCGCCGCCGTCGGCTCGTCGAGGATCAGGACCTTCGCGCCGAAGTGGACGGCCCGGGCGATCGCCACACACTGGCGCTCGCCGCCGGAGAGCTGCCCGATGGGCTGCTCGACGTCGCGGAGGTCGATCCCCATGGCGGCGAGCTCCTCCTTGGTGATCCGCTTCATCGTTTCCACGTCCAGGCGCTTGAACGGTCCCGTGCCGGTGGTCAGCTCGGAGCCCAGGAAGAAGTTGCGCCAGATCGGCATCAGCGGCACGACGGCGAGGTCCTGGTACACGGCGGCGATGCCGGAGTCGAGGGCCTCGCGCGGGGACGAGAGCTTGCGCTCCTCGCCCAGGATGCTCAGGACGCCGTCGTCGTGACGGTGCAGCCCGGCGATGATCTTGATCAGCGTGGACTTGCCGGCGCCGTTGTCACCCAGGACGCACGTGACGCGGCCGGCGTCGACCGCCATGGTGACGTCCCGCAGGGCGATGATGTTGCCGTAGCGCTTGCCGACCTGGCGCAGCTCGAGCATGTGGACGGGGGTGTGGGTCAGCGGATCAGTCTCGTTGCGGAGCAGTTCTTCCTGCTCGATCCGGTCCTTGCGTGTGGTCTCGTTCATCGGGGTGCCTCCGGGGTTCTGGCTGCTGGTCATTTCGATTCCGCCCGCTTCTTCACCGCGATGTTCACGATCGTGGCCAACAGCAGCATCAGGCCCAGGAAGAACTTGAACCAGTCCGGATTCCACTCGGCGTACACGATGCCCTTGTTGGCCATGCCGAAGATGAAGGCGCCGATCGCGCCGCCGACGGCGGATCCGTAGCCTCCGGTGAGCAGGCAGCCGCCGATCACCGCGGCGATGATGTAGAGGAACTCGTTGCCGACGCCCTCGCCGGACTGGACGGTGCTGAATGCGAACAGGTTGTGCATGCCCAGGATCCAGCCGCACAGGCCTACTCCCATGAACAGCCCGATCTTCGTGCTAACCACCGGGACGCCGACGGCGCGGGCCGCGTTGTCGTCGCCGCCGACGGCGAAGATCCAGTTTCCGACCTTCGTGCGCAGCAGGATCCAGGACGCGACGGCAACCAGGCCGATCCAGATGAAGACCGTGATCTTCACGTCGATCCCCAGGACGTCCACGGAGGACGCGAAGACGGCGCGGGCGGAGGCGAAGCCGTCCATCTGGGAAATGGAGGGCGTGGACACCGACCCGCCGATCAGGCGGGTCAGGCCGAGGTTCAGGCCGGTGAGCATCAGGAAGGTCGCAAGCGTGACGATGAACGACGGCAGCTTGGTCTTGATGAGGATCCACCCGTTGATGAAGCCGACTGACAGTGACACCAGCAGGGCGACGCCGACGCCGACCCATACGTTGGTACTGAAGTACCAGGAGAACAGCGAGGCCCCCAGCGCCGAGGAGATGACCGCGACGCCCGTGGAGAGGTCGAACTCCCCGCCGATCATCAGCAGCGAAACCCCCACCGCCATGATGCCGATGGTCGATGCCCCGTAGAGCACCGTCGCGAACGAGGACGGCTGCAGGAAGACGGGGGCGACGACCGCGAAGAACGCGAACAACGCCACGGCTCCGACCAGCGCCCCGATCTCGGGCCTCCCCAGGAGCTTGGCCAGGGTGCTCTTGGTAGCAACCCTGTCGTCGGCCGCCGGTTTGGCGGCGGTCAGTGTGTCAGTCATCTCAAGCGTCGCTTTCTGTGGGCCGGAACGGCGGATTTCGCCGCCGTCCCGGGCTGGCTCGTGGGTTAGCGGAGGCCTTCGGCGGCGAAGTCCAGGACGTCCGCGGCGTTCTCCGAGTCGATGATCGTCGGTCCGGTCAGCACGGGCTGGCCCCCGCCGAGCTCGAAACCGCCGCGGTGGTTCTGCCAGATGGCATCGATCGCACCGTATCCCTGCAGCCAGGGCTGCTGGTCGACCGTCAGGATGACCTCCCCGTCGACGATCTTCTGGGCCATTTCCGGGTTCATGTCGAACGAGGCCACCTTGGCATCCGAACCCGTCGTCTCGACGGCATTGAGGATGGTCAGGGTGAAGGGAGCGCCCAAGCCAATGATGACGTCGACGCCGGCCGTTGCCTGGAGTTTGGCCGTGACGGTCGACGCGACCTGGGTCATGTCCGTGCCCTGCACGTACAGGATTTCGGTGCCGGGAATCTTGTCCTTGACACCCGCGCAACGGTTCTCGAGGCCGACGTGTCCCTGTTCCTGAATGACGCACACGGGCTGGCTGAACCCGTCGTCCGCCAGCCGCTCGCCCAGCGCTTCGCCGGCCAGCTTCTCGTTGGAACCGAAGTGGGTGAACGCGCCGAGGTCCTTGAAGCGGTCCTCGCCGGCGTTGAGGCTGACGATCGGGATGCCGGCGTCGGTTGCCTTTTTCAGCGCGGACGCCATCGCGTCGGGCTTGGCCAAGGTGACCGCGATGCCGTCGACGCCCTGGTCAATGGCCTGCTCGATCAGCTGGGCCTGGCGTCCGCCGTCCGGGTCGGAAAGGTATTGCAGGGACACGTTGTCCTTGGCGGCGGCTTCCTCGGCTCCCTTGCGGACGATGTCCCAGAACGTGTCGCCCGGTGCGGCGTGGGTGATGAGTGCGATGTCGAGCTCGGGCGTGGATACCGCCGCTCCCCCGCCACCCTCGGCGTCGGGCTCCGGGGCGCGGCCGCCCTCGCTGGAACAGGCGGCCAGGCCGATGAGCGGAACGAGTGCTGTTGCTGCGGCGACCTTGCGCCAGGAAAGCTTGGACGACACGGGAATCTCCTTCGATTTCACGGCAGGACCGCACCCCGCGGTCCCGGTGGAGCGGGCGGCGTCCGAAAGCACGTCCCGTTCCTTCCCTTGAATCATGGTGACCTCCATCACGTAAGTCAAGAGTATGTCAGGACATATTTACAACAGCTCTTAACCGGGACTACGCTGGAATGGCCGATGGGGAGAAGTCTTGACGTCATGGCGTAGCTTTGTCTTAACAAATTGACATCCTGAGGTTCCGTGGAGGAGAGCAGATGAGCACCGCCCTGAACATCCCGATCGACCGGACGTCCCCGGTCCCGCTGTACCACCAGATCGTGCAGGGCATCGAGGCCGCTATACACGATGGGACGCTGGAAAACGGCAGCCGCCTGGCCAACGAGATCGACCTGGCGCAGCAGCTGAACCTTTCCCGTCCCACCATGCGCAAGGCCATGGACGAGCTCGTTCGCTCCGGACTCCTGGTCCGCAAGCGCGGCGTCGGCACCCAGGTCGTGGCCAGCCAGGTCCGCCGCCATTTGGAGCTGACCAGCCTCAACGACGACCTGGAGCGTGCCGGCAAGACGCCGACCACCGAGGTCCTGTCCTTCGCGCACATGACGGCGGACGACCGCACGCGGGAACTCCTCCAGCTCCCCGAGGGCGCCATGGTCTACCACTTCACCCGGCTCCGCCGCGTGGACGGAAACCCGCTGGCGTTGATGGAGAACTGGGTCCGCGACGACATCGTCGACATGGACGAGGAACGCCTCGGCCGCGAGGGCCTTTACCTGATCCTGCGCCAGGCCGGGGTCAACTTCCGCCTGGCCAACCAGCGCATCGGTGCCGTCACGGCCACCGAGCGGCAGGCGCCGCTGCTCGCCGTGGAGCCCGGGGACGCCCTCGTCACCATGGAGCGAACCGCGATGGACGACGCCGGACGGCCGGTGGAGACCGGATCGCACGTCTACCGGGCGGATTCCTACAGCTTCGAAATGACCCTGGTGCAGCGCTAAACCGCTCCCCCCGCACTACCGAAAGGCCAGCCATGACCGATTGGGTATACCCCGCAGGCACCGCATCCGAGGGCCCCTGGTCCATCTCGCTCGGGGCGCACGACAGCTCCGTCGACGTGCCGGGATGGGAACACACCGGTCTCAAGGTCGCCGAGCTGGCACCCGGCGCCACGGTCGAGCTTCCGGCCTCCGCCGAGGAGCGCATCGTGGTACCGCTCTCGGGCGCCTTCACGGCAACCGCCGACGGCGTCGCCCATAAACTGGCGGGACGCGCCTCCGTCTTCGACGGTCCCTCCGATGTCCTCTACACCGGAACCGGTGCGGACCTGACCATCACGTCCGCGGCGGGCGGACGCGTGGCCATTGCCCTGGCCCCGGCCAAACAGTCGTATCCGGCACGTCTGGTGACCGCCGCGGAGACGCCGGTCGAACTGCGCGGTGCGGGAAACTGCTCGCGCCAGGTGCACAACTTCGGAACGCCCGCCGCACTCGAGGCGGACCGCTTCATCGTCTGCGAGGTCATCACCCCGTCCGGGAACTGGTCCTCCTATCCCCCGCACAAGCACGACGAGGAGAAGGACGGGGAAACCAACCTAGAGGAGATCTACTACTTCGAGACGCGGACCGCCCCGGACTCCGCGGCACCGTCCCCCGGCGACCCCCTGGGCTACGCCCGCGTCTACGCCTCCGACGACCGGCCGATCGACGTCACCGCGGAGGTCCGGACCGGCGACGTCGTCCTGGTTCCCTACGGCTGGCACGGCCCCGCCATGGCCGCCCCGGGCTACGACCTGTACTACCTGAACGTCATGGCCGGCCCCGGCCGCGTCCGGGAGTGGCTCATCAGCGACGACCCCCACCACGGTTGGGTCCGCTCCACGTGGGACGCGCACGAAATCGACCCGCGCCTGCCGTTCACGGCGGGTTAGCGGCGCCCGCGACCGCGCCCGTCGACCCGCGCCGCACGATCCGCGGCGGCACGCGCGGCGGATCCGCGGGCGCCCCGCCCTCCAACAGCGCCAACAGCGCCGCACCGACGTCGGACCCGACGGCGACGCCGCGGTAGTCCACGCTGGTCAGGTCCAGCAGCCGCGACTTGGCCAGCGGCGAATCGTCGTAACCCATCAGGGACACGTCCTTTGGCACGCGCAGGCCGGCCTCGCGCAGCGCGCCGGCCGCGCCGAGCGCCATGGAGTCGTTCGCGGCGAGGATTGCCGTGACGTCCGGCATGGCGGCGAGGAGGTCTCCGGCGGCGGAGTACCCGTCCGGCTGGCCGGGCGCAGCAGCGGCAGCTCCGCTTCGATGGCCTGCCGTACGGCCGAGAGGAACCTCAGGGGGCCGTCGGCGACGACGTCGATCAGGAAGCGCCGTCCGAACAGTTCCAGCTGTTCCTGCTGTGCCTCCAACTCGGCGATCGCCCGGTGCACTTCGCCGGCCGTCGTTCGGCGGACTCCAGGACGTCCGTAGAGGACGCGGTCAACCGTCGCGTCGCTGACACCCGCCTGCCGGGCGGTGTCCCGGACAATAAATCGGTGCGTCACCGGACGGGTTCTCCTGAGGAGATCCTTGCCGAAAGGACACCAACATGACCGCCGCACCAATGCGCCACGCCGGGCCTCCCGCATGGTTCCGCTCCGCCGACTGCCGGCTCTTCGATTTCGAGGCCGTGCTCGCCGAACGCACCGTTCCCTACCCGCACGCCGACGCAGTCGAGAGCGAGGTACTGATCTACGGTGGATGAATTAGCGGACTTCGCCGCGTACCTGGTCTCGGAAAGCTCCGGCGTGGTCACGGGCCCGGTCATCGACTGGGACCAGACGGTGCCCGGCGCATACGAGTAAACCGGAACGGCGCGGCGAGACGGGGCGAACCGATCCAATCGGTTCGCCCCGTCTCGTCTCGTGCGCCCTGGTACTACTTAGTCGGCCAGGGTCGCCTTGACGGTGTAGATCGCACCGGTGGAGACATCCTCCTCGAGTGCCTCGAGGGTGCGGCCGCGGGTCTCGGGGACCTGGGTGGCCACGAAGACCAGGGCCAGAACCCCCACACCGGCGAACAGGAAGAACGAACCGGTGATCCCGATGCCGGAGATCAACGACGGAAAGTACAGTGCCAGGAAACCGTTGGTGATCCACACGAAGAAGACGGCGATGCCGATGCCGAGTCCACGCATGTGCAGCGGGAAGATCTCGGCCAGCCACACCCAGACGGCGATATTCAGGAAGGTCTGCATCGACAGCACGAACGCGACCACCAGGACCAGGATGACGATCGGACGTGCCGGGTTGCCCTCGGGCAGCAGCATGCCGGCGACCGCGACCAGCAGGTGGCAGGTCGTGGTCAGCGACAGGCCGATCATGAAGGTCTTGCGGCGATCCATGCGGTCCATGTTGTACAGCGCGATGATGCCACCGATCACGGCGACCACGCCGAAGGAGATGTTCGCGAGCACCGCCTGCTCGGACGTCATGCCCGATTCCTCCAGCACGCGCGTGCCGTAGTACATGATCGAGTTGATGCCCGTCAGTTGCTGGGCCATGCCCACGCCGATGGCGATCAGGATGGTGCGCCGCAGCCACTTGTTCGACATGACGGCCTTGAGCCCCACCTGCCGGTTCCTCTTCTCCAGCTGGGCGATCAGCTCGACCTCGTGCACCTCCGCCAGTGCCCGTTCGGGGGAACGTACCGTCTTCAGCACGCGGAGGGCCTCGGCGTAACGACGCTTCTCGACGTACCAGCGCGGCGATTCGGGCATCCGCAGCATGCCGAAGAACAATGCGACGGCGGGAAGCGCGCAGACGGCGAACATGATCCGCCAGATTCCGTCCACTGTGCCGCCCAGCGTGGTGCTGATGATCGCGTTGATCACGAATGCGGACAGCTGGCCGACGACGATCGCCAGCTCGTTGCGCCCGGTGATCGAACCGCGGATCTCATAGGGCGCGAGCTCGGCCAGATAGACCGGGACAACCGTGGAGGCGCCGCCGACGGCCAAGCCCAGCATGATCCGGCCGGCAATCAGGACGGCGAACCCGCCGGGAGAGAAGACGCCGGGTTCCGGTCCGGCCGGAGAGAAGACCACGAGCAGGGTCCCGACGAAGAAGAGCACGGCAAGCATGATGATGGTCTTGCGGCGTCCCCAGCCGTCGGCGAGCCGGCCGCATCCCAGGGCGCCGGCGGCGGCGGCGAAGACCAGCGAACTGATGACCAGGCCGATCTGGAACAGGCTCAGGCCCAACTCCTCGGCCATCGGCCCCTCGGCGCCGTTGGCCACGCCGGTGTCGTATCCGAAGAGGAGACCGCCGAAACAGGCGATGATCGAAATCAGTCCGAGTCGCTTGCGGTGTGGCCCCGGTGTCAGGGGTGGTAGGTGTGCCTCCGCCAAGACCTGCTGTTTATCGGACATGGGAACTCCTTTGTCTTGGCCCGCTCGATGCGCGTGGGATCCTGCGGAACGCTACTGGGCGCTGGAGGCGTAATCCTGCATGGTGCGCAGTTGGTAGCGGGCCACCTCGTGGGCGTTGTCGTTTTCGGCGAAGACGGAGGACACCATCACGGTCTCGTCCCGGGAGTAGAACCCGTTCTCCGCCAGGCCGCCGAAGAACTCGTCCCAGTTCACGTCGCCGTCCCCGACCTTGAGGTGCTGGTGGACGCGGACGGGGTTGCCCGGCGGGTTGGTGATGTAGCGCAGCCCATGGGACGCGTGGTGGTCCATGGTGTCCGCCACGTGCACCACGCGCAGCCGGTCGCCGACCGCCTGCATGATCTCCAGTGGCTCGTCCACCATGTGGAAACTGTGGGCGGCCACGTAGACGAAGGAGAGGTTCGGGGAGTTGACGCCGCGGATGACGCGCCAGGCGGCGAGGCCCTCCTCGACGAAGTCGTCCGGGTGGGGATCGATCGCGATGTTGATCCCCTCCCGCTCGATCACCGGCAGCAGTTCCTCCATGGAGCGGTAGAACGCGGACTCCGACGCCTCGGCGTGCTCGGGGCGTCCGGAGAACTCCGTGTTCATCTGCTGGACGCCGAGGTCCACACTGATCTGGATGGCGCGCTTCCAGTAGCGCACGGCGGCCTCGCGCTGCCACTCCTCCGGGGAGGACCAGCGGAGCACGGGCAGCACGGAAGCGATTTCGACGCCGGCCTCCCGGCACGCGTTGCGCAGGTCGCCCACCAGCCGGTCGTCGGCCTTGGGGTGTGTGAAGAACGGGATGACGTCCTGGTGCGGGGTGAGCTGCAGGTACTTGTACCCCAGCTCGGCGGCGAGCCGCGGGAATTCGAGCACGGAATGCGTGGGGTGGAACGGCGTGGGATCCAATGCGATCTTCATCTGATTGCCTCTCTGCTTAGGCGTACAGCGCCGGTTTGGGCTTGAGCGCGACGGCGACCTTCTCGCCGGTGCGCTGGGCCTCGACGCCGGCCTCGCAGCAGGCCGCGGTGGCGTAGCCGTCCCACGCGCTGGGACCACCGATTTCGCCACGCGCCGCTGCGTCGACCCAGGCCTGGATCTCGACGTCGTAGGCCGCGCCGAAGCGCTGCTCGAAGCCGGGGGTGACCGTTCCGCCCCACCGGCCGGCCGTGCGAACGAACGGACCGGCGTCGTTTCCGATTGAGACGATCCCGGTTTCGAGCGAGGCCTGGGTGGCCACCTCGTAGCCGAACTGGGCGTTGACGTAGATCTCGACGTCGGCGAGCACGCCGGACTCGGTTTCCAGCAGGACGTGCTGCGGATCGTGCTGGCCGTTCGGCGCGTTGCGCGTGGCCTTGCCCAGCCGCACCTGCACGGACGTGATCTCCTCGCCGGTGAAGAACCGGACAGCGTCGAACTCGTGGACCACGGAGTCGTTGATGAGCATCTCGTTCGTGAAGCCCGCCGGGGTGTCCGGGTTGCGGTGCTGGTGGTGGAGCATCAGCAGCTCGCCGAAGTCCCCGGACCGGATGGTCCGCTCCAGCTGCGCGTACTCGGCGTCGAACCGGCGCATGAAACCCACCTGGATCCGCTGGCGGCCCAGCTTCTCCTCGGCCTCGACGATTTCCCAGGAGGAGGCGGAGTCGGGTGTCAGCGGTTTCTCGCACAGGATCGGGAGGTCGCGCTCCAGCGCGGCCAGCAGAATGTCGAGGTGGAGGAAGCCCGGAGTGGCCAGCAGGACGGCGTTGACGTCGCCGTTGTCCATGGCCTCGGTGGCGTCCGCCAACGCGACGGCGCCGGGGATTCCCTCGATGGCGGCGCGGGCGCGGTCCGCGTCGATGTCGACGACGGCGGCGACCTCCGCGCCGGAGATGCGGTGGTGGAGTCGCTGGATGTGGTCGGCGCCCATGCGTCCGGCTCCGATGACTGCAACGCGAAGCGTGTCTGCCACGGCTGCTCCTTTCTGGTGTGCCTCCCGGGGTTCCGGGCGGGCGGTGGGTGGTTTGGCGTGCCGCTAGACGCGGGTGCGGGAACCGCAGGACAACAGGTGCTGACGGGTCCGCTGGGCGATCGGCATCGGGACCGAGAAGTCCGCGACGGGGTACATGTCCTGCTCAACGATCCCGTAGATCGGGCGCTCGAGGCGCTCCACGGCGTCGATCACGGCTCCGAGGTCCGGCAGCCCGTTCGGGGGTTCCACCATGACGCCGGCCAGGTTCGCCTCGGCCCAGGTCAGGTTCCGTTCGCGCACCGTCGCCAGCACCTGCGGGTCGATTTGCTTCAGGTGCAGGTAGCCGATCCGCTCCGGGTACTTCTCGATGAGGTCCACGGAGGACGCTCCCCCGTATTCGGCGTGTCCGGTGTCCAGGCACAGCGTCGTCAGCGTCGGGTCTGTGTGCTGCAGGAACCGTTCGATGTCCGCCTGGCCGCAGACGTGGGAGTCGGCGTGGGAGTGGAACTGCTGCTGGAGGCCGAACTCCTCGCGCAGGATCCGTCCCAGCCGGTCGTGCCCGGTGAACAGCGAGGACCAGGCTTCGGTGGAGAGGTGCTCGTCCTCCACCGCCTCCCCCGTGACGTCGTCCCGCCACATCGCCGGGATGACCACGATGTGCTTGCCGCCCATCGCGGCCGTGAGCTCGGCGACGCGCCGGGCGGGCTCCCATGCCTCTTCCCAGGCCCCGGCGGAACCGTCGAGCCCGCGGTGGAACGCGGTGAAGACGGTGCCCGCGCAGACGTCCAGCCCGCGGGCGGACAGCTCGTCGGCCAGCCGTGACGGATCGGTGGGCAGGTAGCCGTAGGGACCCAGCTCGATCGTCTTGTAGCCGGACTCGACGACCTCGTCCAGGAACCGCTCCCACGGGGTCTGCTTGGGGTCGTCCGGGAACCAGACGCCCCAGGAGTCCGGCGCGGTGCCGATGGTGAGCTTGTTGCTGATCTCGGGCATGTCCTGTGCCTTTCGCGTGCCGGGGCGGCTAGTTGGAGGGGAAGTTGAAGGAGGCCGTGGATTCGTGCGCGGGCTCGGGCCAGCGCTGGGTGACGGCCTTGCCGCGCGTGTAGAAGCGCACGCCGTCGGGTCCGTAGATGTGGTGGTCGCCGAAGAGCGAGTCCTTCCAGCCGCCGAAGGAGTGCCACGCCACGGGGACGGGCAGCGGGACGTTGATGCCGACCATGCCCACCCGGATCCGGCGCGTGTAGCTGCGCGCGTTGGACCCGGAGGAGGTGAAGATGGCCGTGCCGTTGCCGTAGGGGTTGGCGTTGACCACGTCGATGGCCTCGTCCAGCGTGTCGACGCGGACCACCACGAGCACCGGCCCGAAGATCTCCTCGGTGTAGGCGGTCATTTCCGTGGTGACCTTGTCGATCACGGTGGGGCCCACGAAGAAGCCCTCCTCGTGGTCCTTGACCAGCAGGTCGCGCCCGTCCACCAGGACGGCGGCGCCGGCCTCGCCGGCCTCGCCGACGATCCGCTGGATGCGGGTCTTGGACGCCGGGGTGATGACCGGGCCCATGTCCGCGTCCGGGTCCGTGCCGTTGGCGACCTTGATGTCGTTGGCCCGCACCACGAGCCGGTCCATCAGGGCGTCGCCGGCCTCTCCCACGGTCACGGCGACGGAGATCGCCATGCAGCGCTGCCCGGCGGAGCCGAACGCGGCTGCGGTGATGTGGTCCGCGGCCAGGTCCAGGTCGGCGTCGGGCATGACGACGGCGTGGTTCTTCGCCCCGCCGAGGGCCTGCACGCGCTTGCCGTGTTTGGTGGCCGTCTCGTGGACGTGCTTGGCGATCGGGGTGGAGCCGACGAACGAGATCCCGTCGATGTCCGGGTGCGTCAGCAGACCGTCGACGGTCTCTTTGCCTCCGTGCAGGACGGTGAAGACGCCGTCGGGCAGACCGGCCCGCTTCCAGAGGCCCGCCAGGAACAGGCTCGCGGACGGGTCGCGCTCG
Source organism: Arthrobacter arnarulunnguaqae (assembly GCF_051262515.1). NCBI lineage: Bacteria > Bacillati > Actinomycetota > Actinomycetes > Micrococcales > Micrococcaceae > Arthrobacter > Arthrobacter arnarulunnguaqae. The sequence continues at coordinate 106,424 of NZ_JBIMER010000004.1, forward strand.
GAGGGCTTGAGGATGAAGGCGTTGCCGGCGGCGATCGCGACCGGCGCCATCCACAACGGCACCATGACCGGGAAGTTGAACGGGGTGATGCCGGCGACGACGCCGAGCGGCTGGCGGAAGGAAAACACGTCGATCCCGGTGGAGACCTGGTCCGAGTACTCACCCTTGGTGGACTGCGAGATGCCGCAGGCGTACTCGACGACCTCGAGTCCGCGGCCGATCTCGCCGGCGGCGTCGGAGAGCACCTTGCCGTGCTCGCTGGTGACGATCCGGGCCAGCTCGTCGGTGTTCGCGGCGAGCAGTTCGCGGAACTTGAACAGGACGGCCGTGCGGCGGGCGAGGGACATGTCGCCCCACGAGTCGGCGGCCGCGCGGGCCGCGGCGACGGCCGCGTTGAGGTCCTCCGGGCCGGCCAGGCGGAGTTCGCCGGTGATCTGGCCGGTGGCCGGGTCGTAGACGGGCTGGGTGGCGGTGCCGACGCCGGCGGTCTCCGCGCCGTTGATGAAGTGGTTGATGGTCTTCACGCCGGTGGGCGTGGTGGCCGTGGTGGTCTGGATGCTCATGGCTTCCTTTCGGGGTCTGTTCTGTAAGTGTTTTGGTGTGCCGGGCGCCGGGAGGCTAGCCCAGGAAGTTCTTCTGGATGGACTTCTTCTCGGTGTAGACGCGGTGGGCGGCCCGCGTGGATTCGAGGTCGGAGACCCCGGAGACGGGGACGTCCCACCAGGATTCGGAGTCCGGTGCGTCCAGCAGCGGGTCCGATTCCACGTGTATCAGCACCGGGCCGGCGCCCTCGGGCACCGCCTTGGCCTCGGCGACGGCCGCCGCCAGGTCCGCGATCGCGTCCGGTCCGGGTTCCACCCGGATGACGCGCACGCCGAGCGACTCGGCGTTCAGCGCGAGGTCCACCGGGAGCGTTTCCCCGGCGTCGAACGAGTGCGTGTTCTTGTCCAGCACCCGGTACTGCGTGCCGAAGCGCTGCGAGCCCAGCGATTCGGACAGCGAACCGATCGACGCGTAGCCGTGGTTCTGGATCAGGACGACGATGAGTTTGATGCCCTCGGCCACCGCGGTGACCAGTTCGGTGTGCATCATCAGATACGAGCCGTCGCCGACCATGACGACGACGTCGCGCGCCGGGGCGCCGGACGCGGCGGCCTCGTCGATGGCAGCGCGCTTGACGCCGAGGCCGCCGGCGATCTCGTATCCCATGCAGGAGAACGCGTACTCGACGTGGTAGCCGTAGGCATCCTTGACCCGCCACATCTTGTGCAGGTCCCCGGGCAGGGAGCCGGCTGCGCACACCACGACGTCGGTGTCCGCCATCGCTGCGTTCACGGCGCCGATGATCTCGTTCTGCGCGGGCAACGGGGCATGCCGGGTGGTGAATGCCTCGTCGACCGTGGCGTCCCAGCGCTGCTTCTCGTCGGCGATGGTCCGCTCCAGGTCGGCGCCGACGCGGTAGCCCGTCAGCGCCGTCGTCAGCGCCACGAGCGCCTTGCGGGCGTCCGCGACGATCGGCAGCGATGTCCCGTGCTTGTAGGCGTCGATCGGGGCGACGTTGATGTTCACGAAGGAGACGTCCGCGTTCTGGAACGCGGTGCGGGACGCCGTAGTGAAGTCCTCGTAGCGCGTTCCGATGCCGATCACCAGGTCGGCCTCGCGTGCCAGGGCGTTGGCCGCCGTCGTGCCCGTGGAGCCGATGGCGCCCAGGCAGTACGGCGCGTCCCAAGGCAGGGTCCCGACGCCGGCCTGCGTGTAGCCGACGGGGATCCCCGTGGCTTCGGCGAAGGCCGCCAGCTGGTCCTGGGCAAACGCGTACAGGACTCCGCCGCCCGCGACGATGAGCGGCCGCTTGGCCGCGCGGATCAGCTCGGCCGCGCGGGCGATGTCCTGCTCCTCCGGCGCGGGCCGGCGGATCCGCCAGTCGCGCTCGGCGAGGAACTCCTCGGGGACGTCGAAGACCTCGGCCTGCACGTCCTGCGGCAGCGAGATGGTGACGGCGCCGGTCTCCGCGGGGTCCGTCAGGACGCGCAGGCCGTGCATCATCGCCGAGAACAGCTGTTCGGGGCGGTTGACGCGGTCGAAGTACTTGGACAGGGGCCGGAACGCGTCGTTGACCGTGATGTCGTAGCCGTGCGGATGCTCGAGCTGCTGCAGGACGGGGTCCGCGGCCCGGGTGGCGAAGGTGTCCGAGGGCAGCAGCAGCACCGGGAGGCGGTTCGCCGTGGCCAGCGCCGCCCCGGTCAGCAGGTTGGAGGACCCCGGGCCGATCGACGTGCTCACGGCGTAGGTCGCGCGGCGGCGCATGTGCCGCGCGTACCCGACGGCCTGGTGCGACTGGGCCTGTTCGTTGCGGCCCTGGTAGTAGGGCATCAGGGTGGGGTCCGCGGCCTGCCACTGCTTGAGGGCCTGGCCGACGCCGGCGACGTTTCCGTGGCCGAAGATGCCGAACATCCCCGGGATGAGCCGGCTGCGGTAGTCCTCGCCGCCGACGGAGTCCACGACGTATTGCCGGCCGAGGAACTCGACGACCGCCTGGGCGACGGTCATGGTGCGGTGTGACATGGCTGCTAGGCCTCCTTCGTGGCTGCGCCCACGGAGCGCGAGCGCGCCGTGGAGTTCAACAGGGATGCGGCGGTGGCGACGGCTCCGGAGACGTTGCCGTCCGGCGGATAAAGCAGCGTGCGTCCTACCGTGAGGCCTTGGACGCCCGGGAGCGCCAGCGCCGCCGCCCACGTGGCGAAGACCTCGTCCGGGGCGGTGCTCGGGTCCCCGCCGAGCAGGACGGTGGGCAGCGTGGTCGCCGCCATGACGCGTTCCATCTCCGGCACGACCGGCAGCTTCATCCACGTGTACGCGCTGGTCGAGCCGAGTCCGGAGGCGATGGCCACGGACTTGATGACGGCGTCGGCGCTGAGGTCGTTGCGGACCTTGCCGTCCACCCAGGCAGAAAGGAACGGCTCGACCATGGCGACGAGCCCGCGGGCGGCGAGTTCGTCGATCGCATGCGCCGTGTTCTCCAGGATCGAGGCGGTCGCCGGGTCGCCGAGGGCGATGCGGGTGAGCATCTTGCCGCCGTCGGCCCCGAAGTCGGCGAGCGCGGCGGCGGTGTGGCCCGTGAAGCGGTCGTCGAGTTCGTTGACGAAGCCGGCGAGGCCGCCGCGGTTCATCGAACCGAAGACCAGCTTGCCCTCGAGCGCGCCGAGGAGCAGCAGGTCGTCCATGACGTCGGGACTGGCCAGAACGCCATCGACGGCGGGGTTCTCCAGCGCGGTCCGCAGCCGGTCCAGCAGGTCCCGCCGGTCGGCCATGGCGGACGGGTTGGGGCCGACGGACAGGGCACCGCGGGCCGGGTGGTCGGCCGCGATGATGAAGTTCTGCTCGCCCAGGACGGGTCCCGGGTGGCGCACGCGGCGCGCGGCAGCCTCCGCGACGGCCCCCGGCTGCTCGAGCCGAAGCCTGCTCAGGTGCTCGTAGCGGCGGGGATCCTGCGGATCGATGGCGATGGTGCTCACTTGGCACTCTCCAGTTCTTCCAGGGCGGGCGTCAGGCGTCCGCGCTCGGCGAGCAGCGCCACGACCTCGGCGGGCGTCGGCATGTCTTCGGAACAGGCCACGCGCGAGGCGACGATGGCGCCGGAGGCGTTGGCGTAGTCCAGCACGGTGGCCAGCGGCCAGCCTGCGAGCAGTCCGTGGCAGAAGGCGCCACCGAACGAATCCCCGGCCCCGAGCCCGTTGACGGTCTGCACGGGCACCGGTGCGGAGACGACGCGGTCCGTGCGGGTCTTGGCCATGACACCCTCGGGGCCCAGCTTGACGACGGCGATCTCTACGCCGGCGGCGAGGAGCCGGTCCGCCTGCTCGTCGGGAGTCCCGGCGCCGACGGCGACGGCGCACTCGGTGTCGTTACCGATGGCGACCGTGACGTGCGGCAGGATGCGGGCCACCTGTTCGTGGGCGGCCTCCTCCGAGTCCCAGAACATGGGCCGGTAGTCCAGGTCCAGGATGGTGAAGGCGCCTTCGGCGAGGCCGGTGCGCGGGCGGGCTTCGAGGGCGGCCAGGTGGGCGGCGGCGCTTGGCTCCCGGCTGAGTCCCGTCACGGTGGACCAGAAGATGCGCGCATCGCGGATGGCGTCCAGGTCCAGTTCGCCGGCGGCGATCTCCCAGTCCGGGGCGGTGGGCTGGCGCCCGTAGAAGTAGAGGGGGAAGTCGTCCGGTGGCTGGATGGCGCAGAACGTCACGGGCGTCTGCAGGCCGGCGACGGCCGCCACCTGGGACGCGTCGACGCCGTAGCGCCCGAGTTCGCGCATCAGATAGGTCCCGAAGTCGTCGTCCCCGACGCGGGTGACGACGCCGGTGCGGCGTCCATGGCGCGCGGCGGCGACAGCGACGTTGGTCGGCGATCCGCCGAGGTACTTGCCGAAGCTCTCCACGTCGGCGAGCCCCACCCCGATCTCGTTCGGGTAGATGTCAACGCTGATGCGTCCCATGGTCAGCACATCGAGGTTCACGCTGATCGCCTTCCTTTCCTTGCCGGGGCGGTCGGCTCCCGAACATCATCCACGGCCACCGTGTGAGCCGGGGCACATGTGCCACTCTCCATCAATTTCTTTGTCCTGTCAAAGGTTTGTACTGACATTCTTACAAGAGGTCTCATGACGCAAAGCCGCGGGACGGCACGGCGAGCTCGCCGGTCTGGTACTGCGCCACGCCGAACCCGAAGGACCAGTCCTCGGGACCGTTCTCCACGTAGCCGATGAAGACATCCTCCCCACCCACGCCCAATGGGGCCAGGGCCGCGGCAATGGCCCGGAACAGCGAGGCCTTGGCCTCCGCGGATCGGCCGCGCTGGGTGAAGATCTGGATCATCACGACGCCCGGCCCGCGCTCGAACCCCAGGCCGGCATCCTGCGCGACGACCATCCCGGCGGGATGCTCCGAGATGATCTGGAAATAGTCGCGGTCCGGAATGCCATACTCGGCCACGACTGCCCCGTGGATGGCCGCACTCACTGCCGCCACCTGCTCCGGCGTCCGGCCCTGGACCAGGTCAATCCGCAACAGCGGCATGGCTTTCTCCTCATCGATTCGACAACGTTTAAAATAGTTTGTCCTGACATATTTACAAAGTCAAGACTTTGGTGCGACGGGGTCCTCGCGGGCTCACCGCCGCCGAGGGCCGGCGGGAGGGCGGACGCGGTTCGCCGCGGGTGCCGTGGTCGTGAAACGATAGGAGGATGGCCGAACCCGAATTTCCCCTCGTCGACGCACGTGAGATCCTCCGCGTTGTCGGCGGTGCGGCGTTCACCCGGGGCAAGGCCTACGCCAACACCGAGCACATCGGGAACTTCGAGTGGGACCCCAGCGGGCGACTCTCGGGCCGGGTGCAGGGCACCGACGCGGCGGCGTACGCCTGCGCGGTGTCCCTTGCCCGCAAGGGCGAGGCCTGGACGGTCGCCGGAAGCAGCTGCAGCTGCCCCGTGGGCACCAACTGCAAGCACGGCGCGGCGCTGCTCATCCACTCGAACACCCTGCACCTGCGCTCGCGCGACGTGTTCTTCGAAAACACCGCTCCGGCCCCTGCCCCGGCCTGGCGGGAGAGCCTCAACGGGCTGCTCGGCGCCGGAGCGCGGGCCGCAACGGCCACGGCCAACGCGGCGGCGGCCGCCAACCGCGGACAGAAGCCGGGCGACAAGTCCCACCCGCAGGCCATGGCGTTGCAGTTCGAACTGCAGGACACCACGCTGCAGGCCCACCGGCAATGGGCGCCGGGATCCGGCGTCGGGCACCAGCGCGCCGCCGCGCACCGCTGGCGGCTCGGTGTCCGCCCGATGGTCCAGTCCGGAAACGGCCGCTGGGTCCGCGGGAACCTGCGCTGGAACACCATCAGCTTCAAGACGTACGGCCTGAATCTGGACCCCGAGCAGCACCGCTGGTTCTGCCAGTTCGTACCCCTCTACCGCGCCAACGGGCAGCTCTACTTCGGCGAGGACAACGACTGGCTGTACCTGGACGAGTTCAGCTCTCCCCTGCTGTGGGCGCTGCTGGCCGAATCGGCCGAACTCGGCATCGCGCTCATCGCCGCGCGCGCCGACACCACGGTGGAACTCGGCGCACCGGCCGCCGTCGCGCTGTCCGCCTTCCGCCCGGCAGCCGACGCCGGCCTCACGCTCGTCCCGACCCTGTCCATCGACGGCCAGGTCGTCGCCCTGGAGCCGCAGCTTCCGGCCGGCGCGATCGGAAACCACGGGATCTACGCCGCCAGCGCGGACGGCTCGCTGATCCTCCTCTCCCCCGTGGAGGGGCGGCTGGACCCCACCGAGCTGGAACTGCTCCGGCGGCCCGAGGCGATCGAGGTTCCCGCCGCCGACGTCGAGGATTTCATCGCGAAGGTCTACCCGAGGCTGGGACGGCGCATCGCCGTCGTCAGTCCCGACCGTTCCGTGGACCTGCCGGACATCCTTCCGCCGAAGCTGCTGCTGCGAGTGCGCTACCCGGGCGGCGACGCCGCCGAACTGGACTGGGACTTCGACTACGGGCCGGTGCCCGTGGACGCCGACACCCGCGACGCCGAGGCCGAGGCCGCGCTGGAGAACTCCGCCCTCGCGGTGCTGGAGGACTCCCCCGCGCTGGCCGGCCGCGTGCTGGCCCCCCGCACGCTGCGCGGCCTGGACACGGTGGACTTCGTCCGGCGCATCCTGCCGGCACTCCGCGCGCTCGAGGGCGTCGTCGTCGACCAGACCGGCAACGAACCCGAATACCGCGAGCTGACCGAGGCGCCCGAGCTCACCGTCACCACGGTCGAGTCCGAGCGCCGCGACTGGTTCGATCTGGGGCTGGTCATCGCGGTCGGCGAACGCCGCCTGCCCTTCAGCGAGATCCTGCGTGCGCTCTCCCGCGGGCAGACCCGCATGCTGTTGCCGGACAAGACGTACTTCTCGCTCGAACACCCGCTGTTCGACAAGCTGCGCGAACTGGTCAGCGAGGCCTCGCAGCTGCACGACAAGACCAACGAACTGCGCATCACGCGCTACCAGGCATCCCTGTGGGAGGAGCTCGACGAACTGGCCACGCACACCGAGGGCCCGGACTCCTGGCACTCCGGCGTCGCGGCCCTGATGAACGTGGCCGAGGCCGGACCCGTGGACCTGCCCGCGGGTCTGCGCGCCGAGCTGCGGCCGTACCAGCGCGAGGGCTTCGAATGGCTCGCCATGCTGTGGCGCAACGGCCTCGGCGGCGTGCTTGCCGACGACATGGGCCTGGGCAAGACCCTGCAGGCGCTCGCCCTGATCCTGCACGCCAAGGAACAGTGGGCCACCGGGGCGTCCGCGGACTCGGCCACACCGGGACGCGTCGCCGCCGCCGAGGCCGGAGCGCCGGCGTCGTCCAGCCCGCTGGTTCCGGGGCCCTTCCTGGTGGTCGCGCCGACGTCGGTCGTGTCCAACTGGGCTGACGAGGCCGCGCGGTTCTCGCCGGACCTTCGGGTCGCGACGGTCGCGGACACCCAGTCACGCGCGACGCGTTCGCTGGCGGCGCTGGCCGGGGAGTACGACGTCGTCGTGACCTCCTACACCCTCTTCCGCCTCGACGCCGAGGCCTACCAGTCCGTCGCCTGGGCCGGTCTGATCCTGGACGAGGCGCAGTTCGTCAAGAACAAGGCCACGAAGGCGCACCACGCGGCCCGCGACCTCGACGCGCGCTTCAAGCTGGCCATCACCGGCACGCCGATGGAGAACAACCTGATGGAGCTGTGGTCGATCTTCGCGATCGTCTCCCCCGGGCTGTTCCCCTCCGGCCTGCGGTTCGCCGAGCACTTCCAGCGCCCCATCGAGAAGCAGGGGCTCGGCGAGCCGCTGGCGAGGCTGCGCCGCCGCATCCGGCCGTTCATGCTCCGCCGCACCAAGGCCGCCGTGGTCACCGACCTGCCGCCCAAGCAGGAACAGGTGCTGCACGTGGAGCTCGCGCCGAAGCACCGCAAGATCTACGACACGCACCTCCAGCGCGAGCGGCAGAAGATCCTGCGCCTCGTCGAGGACATGGACAAGAACCGCTTCACCATCTTCCAGTCCCTAACCACGCTGCGGATGCTGTCCCTGGACGCCTCGCTGGTGGATCCGGAGTACGCCGGCGTGCCCTCGGCCAAGCTGGACGTGCTGTTCGAGCAGCTCGAGGACGTCCTGGCGGAGGGACACCGCGCCCTGGTCTTCAGCCAGTTCACCTCCTTCCTGAAGAAGGCGGCGGCCCGTTTGGACGCGGAGAACGTGGAGTACACGTACCTGGACGGTTCCACCCGCAACCGTCCCGACGTCATCAAGGCGTTCAAGTCCGGGCAGGCGCCCGTGTTCCTCATCTCGCTCAAAGCAGGCGGCTTCGGGCTGAACCTGACCGAGGCGGACTACTGCTTCCTGCTGGACCCGTGGTGGAACCCGGCAGCCGAGTCCCAGGCCGTGGACCGCGCGCACCGCATCGGGCAGACCCGCAACGTGATGGTCTACCGGATGGTCGCCAAGGACACGATCGAGGAGAAGGTCGTGGCGCTGCAGGACGCGAAGCGGCAGCTGATCTCCTCGGTGATGGACGAGGGCGAGGGCTTCGGGTCCGCCATGACCGCGCAGGACATCCGCGACCTCCTGAAGGACTAGCCGCGCGTGTGAAGCAACATGTCGGCCCGCTACGCAACATGGGGTTCCCACCGCGCGGCGTCCGGCGTACGCGCTAGGCTGGAACCAGCTTCACGAGACATGGCAGCGCCGGAGGAACCCTCCGGCGCAAAGCTCCGACTGGCCATGCACCAACCCCAAGTGCGGGCGGGATCCACCAGGATCGCGTCCCGGATTGTTCGGCGGGTGGTTCGGATGACGAAGCGGCCCACGGCAGCCGCCGCGGGCAAGGACGATCCGAAAGGTCCGCCGTGGCCCCGCTGCACAACACCCACCTGTCACACCCACCGGCCCGCTCCGGAGTGCCGGCGCATCCCGTGGGAGCGGCGCATCCCGCGTCCGCTCCACGGCCTCCGGCGCTGCGCGGCACCGCCGCGCACACGACGCCTCGCTTCGCCAACGACTGGATCGGGGCCACACTGCGGCTCTGCCCCGAACGCCGCCTGGCGCGGATCGCCAGCGGCGGGATCGAGTGGCTCCTCGCCGCGAACGACATCGACACCCTCGTTGCCGCCGCGCCCGAGGCACTGGACGCGCCCGGGGTGCCCGTGGAGTGGAACCCCGGCCTGGAGCGGGTGCTGGTTCCCGGCGCCTTCGAGCGGGTCGGCACCAGCTTCTTCGCGTTGGACCGCCAGTCCGCCTCCTAGGGCCGGAACGCGTGTGGCCCGGCCCCCAAAGGGGTCCGGGCCACACGCGTCAACGCTTTCCGTTCTCCCGCGTCGGCGGGAGGCGCGGTTCCTAGAGGTTCGAGGCTTCCTCGTGCTCCGGGTAGACCTCGCGCAGCAGGTGCGCGGTCTCGGACGGGGTCTTGCCGACCTTGACGCCCGCGGCCTCGAGGGCCTCCTTCTTGGCCTGCGCCGTTCCGGAGGAGCCGGAGACGATGGCGCCGGCGTGGCCCATGGTCTTCCCCTCGGGAGCGGTGAAGCCGGCCACGTAGCCGACGACCGGCTTCGTGACGTTGTGCTTGATGAACTCCGCGGCACGCTCCTCTGCGTCGCCGCCGATTTCGCCGATCATGACGATCGCCTTGGTCTCCGGGTCCGCCTCGAACGCCGCGAGGGCGTCGATGTGGGTGGTGCCGATGACCGGGTCGCCGCCGATGCCGATGGCGGTGGAGAAGCCGAGGTCGCGCAGTTCGTACATCATCTGGTAGGTCAGGGTGCCGGACTTGGAGACCAGGCCCACGCCGCCCTTGCCGGTGATGTTCGCCGGGGTGATGCCGACCAGCGACTCGCCGGGGGTGATGATGCCGGGGCAGTTCGGGCCGATGATGCGCGTGACCTGCTTGCCGTCGGCGTCGACCTTGGACTGGGCCAGGGCCCAGAACTCGGCCGCGTCCTGCACGGGCACGCCCTCGGTGATGACCACGACGAGGCCGATGCCGGCCTCGATGGCCTCGACGACGGCGTCCTTGGTGAACTTCGGCGGGACGAAGACGATCGACACGTCCGCGCCGGTCTCGGCCATGGCCTCGGCGACCGCGCCGAAGACCTTGATCTCCTTGTCGCCGTGGGTGACCGTGGTGCCGGCCTTGCGGGCGTTCACGCCGCCGACGACCTGGGTGCCCGCGTGCAGCATGCGCGCGGTGTGCTTGGAGCCCTCGCCGCCGGTGATGCCCTGGACGATGACCTTGGAATCCTTATTGATGAAGATAGCCATGTTTGTTTCCCCTGATCCTTAGGCGTTCGCCAGTTCGGCGGCCTTGTCGGCGCCCTCGTCCATGGTCGTGGCGAGGGTGACCAACGGGTGGTTGGCGTCGCGCAGGATGCGGCGGCCCTCGTCTACGTTGTTGCCGTCCAGTCGGACGACGAGCGGCTTGGTGGCCTTCGAGCCCAGGATCTCCAGGGCCTTGACGATGCCGTTGGCGACCGCGTCGCACGCGGTGATGCCACCGAAGACGTTCACGAACACGCTCTTGACCTGCTCGTCGTTGAGGATGACGTCCAGCCCGGCCGCCATGACCTCGGCTGAGGCTCCACCGCCGATGTCAAGGAAGTTGGCGGGCTTGACGTCGCCGTGGCTCTCGCCGGCGTAGGCGACGACGTCCAGCGTGGACATGACCAGTCCGGCGCCGTTGCCGATGATGCCCACCTGGCCGTCGAGCTTGACGTAGTTCAGGCCGGATTCCTTGGCCTTGGCCTCAAGCGGATCCGCGGCGCCCTTGTCCTCCAACTCCTCGTGGTCCGGGTGCCGGACCTCGGAGGCGTTCTCGTCCAGGGAGACCTTGCCGTCCAGCGCGATGATCTCGCCGGCGCCGGTCTTGACGAGCGGGTTGACCTCAACGAGCGTGGCGTCTTCCTTGACGAACACGTCCCAGAGCTTGAGGATCGCGTCGGCGACCTGGGCGCGCAGTTCCGGGGCGAAGCCGGCGGCGTCGACGATCTCGTCGGCCTTGGCCTGGTCGATCCCGACGCCGGGGTCGACGGCGACCTTCGCGAGGGCCTCGGGGCGCTCGACGGCGAGCACCTCGATCTCCACACCGCCTTCGACCGAGCACATGGCCAAGTAGTTGCGGTTGGCGCGGTCCAGCAGCACCGAGAAGTAGAACTCCTCGGCGATGTCGGCGCCCTGGGCGATCATGACCTTGTTGACCGTGTGGCCCTTGATGTCCATCCCGAGGATGTCGGACGCGTAGGCGAACGCCTCGTCGGCGTTTTTCGCGACCTTGACGCCGCCGGCCTTCCCGCGGCCGCCTACCTTGACCTGCGCCTTGACGACGACGACGCCGCCGATCTTCTCGGCAGCGGCCTTGGCTTCTTCGGGGGTGTACGCAACGATGCCGGCAAGCACGGGTACTCCGTGCGCCTCAAACAAATCGCGCGCCTGGTATTCATACAGGTCCACGGGCTTGGTGTCCTTCTACGTCGAAGTCGTTTTGGCTTGGAGAGCGGCACGGTTGCCCCGCAGGCTCCAAGTGGAACTTTAGTCCCTGGGCGCAAGACGCCGCGTTCAGACTAACCCTTTAGTGAGGAAGGGCACAGTTCTACGGTTTGTAGAGAGGTCACGTTTCGCGGTATGGGGCCCGCTGCTCAGGCGGACTTCGTCAGCGGCGCGTACCGCAGCAGCAGGCGCTTCTCCTCGGCCGCGAACTTCACCTTCGCGACCGTCTTGTCCCCGGCGCCCTCGAGCGCCAGCACGACGCCGTCCCCGAACGTCGAGTGGCTGACCTTGTCCCCCACGGACAGGGCGACCACCTCCTTCTGGGGCTGCACCCGTCCGGCGGCGCGCGCGGTCGGGACGGTGCGCAGCGCCGACCCCTCGGCGTCCCCGGCGCGACGCGAATCCGACCGCCCGCCGCCGGCGCCCGATCCGGCGCCCCAGTGGGATCCGGCGTCGTACCGGCTGGTGGCGAAGTCCTTGCGGAGCGACCCGCCGAAGCCGCCCATCGGCGTGCGGACCGCGCCCTCGCGCTTCCAGTCGAGCAGCGGCGCCGGGATCTCCTCGAGGAACTGGCTGGCCGGGTTGTACTGCGCCTGGCCCCACAGGCTCCGGTACTCGGCGCGCGTGACGTAGAGCCGGCGTCGTGCGCGGGTCAGGCCGACGTAGGCGAGCCGGCGTTCCTCGGCGAGCTCCTTGGGGTCCGTCATCGAGCGCTGGTGCGGGAAGATGCCGTGCTCCATGCCCGTGAGGAACACGACCGGGAACTCCAGCCCCTTGGCCGTGTGCAGCGTCATGAGCGTGACGACCCCCTCCTGCCGGGCCATCTCCGCACCCTCGGCGTCCGTGGGCGCGTCAGGAATGGAATCCGCGTCCGCCACCAGCGACACCTGCTCCAGGAAATCGCCGAGCGCCCCCTCGGGGTTGTCCCGCTCGTAGTCGCGGACCACGGCGACCAGCTCGGCCAGGTTCTCCACGCGGGATTCGTCCTGCGGGTCGTCGGACTTGCGCAGCATCTCCAGGTAGCCGGTCTGCTCCAGGACGGCCTCGAGCGACGCGGCCGCACCGGAGCCCTCGGCCACCACGGCGAGATCGTCGATGATCTTCACGAACGACGCCACGGACTTCAGGCTCCGCGTGGCCAGCCCGGGGGCCTCCTCGGCCCGGCGCAGCGCCTCCAGGAAGGCTATCCGCTCGCGCTGGGCCAGCGCCGCCACGGCGTACTCGGCCCGGTCGCCGATGCCGCGCTTGGGTTCGTTGAGGATCCGCCGGACGTTGATATCGTCCTCGGGGTTCACGAGCACCCGCAGGTACGCGAGGGCGTCCTTGACCTCCTTGCGGTCGTAGAAGCGGGTGCCGCCGACCACCTTGTACTTCAGGTCCACGCGCATCAGCTGCTCCTCCAGGGAGCGGGACTGCGCGTTGGTCCGGTAGAACACCGCGACGTCGCCCGGACGGATGCCGTCCTCGTCGTTGAGCCGGAGGATCTCCTCGGCGATCCAGCGCGCCTCGTCCTGCTCCGACTCCCCCACATAGCCGACGATCTTCGCGCCGTCGCCCTCCGCGGTCCACAGCCGCTTCTCCGGGCGGTCCGGGTTCAGGGAGATCACGGCGTTGGCCGCGGTCAGGATGTTCTGGGTCGAGCGGTAGTTCTGCTCCAGCTTGATGGTTTCCGCGTCCGGGTAGTCCTTGCCGAACTCGACGATGTTGCGGATGTCCGCGCCGCGGAACGCGTAGATGGACTGGTCCGAGTCCCCGACCACGGTCAGCTCGCCCCCGGGGGTGTGGCCGCCGGGTCCCGTCAGCTCGCGCACCAGCGAATACTGGGCGTGGTTGGTGTCCTGGTACTCGTCCACCATGACGTGGCGGAAGCGGCGGCGGTAGTTGTCGGCGACGCCCGGGAAGGCGCGGAAGATGTTGACCACCTGGCCGATCAGGTCGTCGAAGTCCATGGCGTTGGCCTGCCGCAACCGCTGCGTGTAGCCGCGGTAGACCTCGGCGACTGCCGCCGTAAACGGTTCCCCACCGCCGGCCGTGGCCGCGAAGTCCTCGTCGTCGATCAGCTCGTTCTTCAGCGCCGAGATCTTGTGCGCCATCGCCTTGGGCGCGAACTTCTTCGGGTCCAGGTCCAGGCCCTTGGCGACCATCGTGATCAGCCGGAGGGAGTCTGCGGAGTCGTAGATGGAGAAGTTCGACTTCAGCCCCACCGACGGCGCCTCGCGGCGCAGGATCTTGACGCAGGAGGAGTGGAACGTGGAGATCCACATGCGGTCCGAGTCCGGACCCACCAGCGCGCCGATGCGTTCGCGCATCTCGGCGGCCGCCTTGTTGGTGAACGTGATCGCCAGGATCTCGTGCGGCCGGGCGCGGCCCGTGGCGAGCAGGTAGGCGATCCGGTGGGAGAGCACGCGCGTCTTGCCGGAGCCGGCGCCGGCGACGATGAGCAGCGGCGAGCCCGCGTGCCTCACGGCCTGCTCCTGCTCCGGGTTCAGTCCCTCGAGGAGGGCCGCGGCATCGGGTCGGGCGGGTCGGCTGGGCGGCGCGGAAAAGTCGTCGAAAAGGAAATCCATGGTGCCCCCAGTCTACGGTTAGGGTACGACGCAAGGGGCGGCCATCCACAGCCGCGGGCCCACCCTCCGGTGCCCGCGGACCGGGACGCGCGGCCCCGGCCCGCATACTGGGGGGATGTCGAAAAAGTCCGGCCAGCGCCGCCGCCCAAAGAAAAACCGCAAGCCAGCCGGTCCGGCCGGGAATCCCCCGCCGCAGGTGTCGGGCCGCGCCGCACCCCGCCCCGGAGCCGGCGGGGCCGTGGTCAACGGCACAACGTCGCGGAGCCCGCAGGCGGCGGAGTCCAACGGGAACCTGATCCTGGTGGCCGGCTTCATCGCGGCGACCCTGCTGTTTTGGTACTACCACCTGCTGACGCTGAACCAGATGGCCGACCTCACCGGCGGGCTCACGGTTCCCGACCAGCTCATCGGGGGCTACGGCCCCGCCCAGGTCGAGGCCCTTCGCGCGGCGATGGACGACGCGGCCCGCGGCCAACTGAACTACCTCCACAAGACCGCGGGGCTGCTGTTCCCGCTCTTCCTGGCGCTGATCACCATGCTGGCGGTCAACATCCACGTGGCCCGTGGCGCGCTGCGGTGGTCCCTGTGGGCCGTGCCGATGCTGTTCGCGGTCACCGACCTGTGGGAGAACGCCGCGATCGACGGGATCCTGGCCGGTCCGGCGGACGCCGGCGCGATCGCCCTGGCCAGCGCCCTGACGACCACGCGATGGATCCTGCTGTTCGGCACGGTGGGCGTCGCCGGCTTTGCCCTGATTCGGTCCTTCGTGTCCACGTTCCGGGCGAAGTGGTCCGGAGCCGGATTGTCCTAGCTCGCCGGACCGGCGGGCATTTGGAACGACGCGGCCGGCTCCCGCTAGTATGGTTGCTGTCCGCCGCGCACCACAGCGCCGGCGACCAAGCCCCTGTAGCTCAGTTGGATAGAGCGACCCTCTCCTAAAGGGTAGGCCATCGGTTCAATTCCGGTCAGGGGCACCATGGACGCCGCTCCCTCGAGGGGCCGGTCCGTCGAGTCGGCAAAAGAGTAGGGCCACCGGCCGGTTCAGAGTCAGATGGCTCCCTATGCATCATCTTCAGCGTTAACCGGCCGGTGGCCCTGTGGGCGTTGTCCCCCGACAGCCAAACCGCCGTTCTCCCACCAGCCGCGACGGCATCTGAGACCCGCTCTGCCGCGGCGGTGGGCGGTTAGGTTGCCGCAACACCACCCCATTATCTAAATCCAATAGAGATGCGAAGTCAATCCGTTGGTCACAAGGCGTCAACTCCAGCGCAACAGGTTCAGCGCAACAAGAGGGCGCTCGCCTTCGGGGAAAGGGCCGCGTCGAGCACCGCGCACGCCCCGCCGATGGCCGCGTTGCGGTGTCCCAGCTTGGAGGTTTCCACCCGGATACCGTGGATCGCCTTGGCGGTGAAACGCTCGTTGATGATTCCGGCGACCGTGTCCAGGCAGAGGTCGCTGACCCGCGACCAGACGGGCCCGCCGATGACCACCCGGTCCACATCCAGGGCGTTGACCAGTTGGGCCACCATGTTCGCGATGAGCGAGGCGCACCGGATGACCAGCTCCACTGCGGCTTCGTTGCCTTCGCCGGCAAGCTGCACCAAGCGGTTCAGTGCGGCGGCGCGCTCCGCTACGGTTCCGTCGGCGTTCGCCCCTAGGTCCAGGCCGGCTGCGGAGGCTTGGCGCGACAGGTTGTCGAAGGACAGGGCGCCTGCCAGGCAGTCGTTGCGTCCGCACACGCAGGGGAAGGTTTCCTCGCCCACCGAGTAGTGGCCGATCTCTCCGGCGTTGTTGCTGACCCCGCGCATCACCTCGCCGCCGAGGACGATGCCCACGCCGACACCGGTCCCGCCGTAGACGCAGACGAAGTTGGCTCTGTTCTCCTCATTCGTGCCGTTCCAGAGCTCGGCGATGGACGCGGCGATCGTGTCCTTCTCCATCACGACGTCCAGCCGCAGCAAGTCCTTCAATGGCTTGACGATCTCCACCTCGGTCCAGCCGTCCAGCAGGGGCGGGCCCACCACGACTCCGCGGCCGGAATCGAGCGGACCCGGCACGGCGACGCCGACTCCGACGATCCGGTCCCTCGCCTGCCCCGATTCGGCGATCAGCGCCTCCGCCGACTTGGCGATCAGGGCCATGGTGCTCTCGGGGTCTTCGACCGATGGCGTGTCCAGTCGTTCCGAGGCGACCACGTCGCCGCGGAGGTCGACCATCACCACTGAGATCAGGCCCGGGTCGAAGTGGATGCCGATCGCCATGAGCCGGTCGGCCTCCAGCTCGAGCACGGTCCGGGGCTTTCCGGGCCCGGACACCACGGTGCGGTCCTCGCGGACGAGTCCGTCGTCCAACAGGCGCCTGACCACGTTGGAGATGGTCTGCGGGGAAAGCCCCGTCGACTCAGCGAGTTCCACGCGGCTGACGCCGTCGCGGGCGCGCCGGATGGACTCGAAAATGACCGCCTGGTTGAAATCGCCGAGCCGGCCGAGGTTGGTGCCGCGCTGCATCTGGTCTCCATATTCGTTCCGCATCGGACTGCCGTTGCCCTGGCGTTGTTTCCGGAACAACGTCCCCAACATCTCCGGCGCCACAGGGCGAATCACTTTGATAATACAGATGAGTAGGCCTTACTGGTTCAGTCGGAACCAGAGGCGCGCCGCGTTGCTAGGCTGGGCGGCATGCCAACCGTCCTGACCGTCGCCGCCGTCCGCCTGCTGGACGGCTCCGGGCGCATCCTGCTGGTGCGCAAGCGCGGCACAACGGTGTTCATGCAGCCCGGCGGCAAGCTCGAGCCCGGCGAGGCCCCAAATGCGGCGGCGCTGCGCGAACTCCACGAGGAACTGGGACTCGTCGTCGCGCCGCGGGATCTGGTCCCGCTGGGCGATTGGTCGGGCCCGGCCGCGAACGAGGCGGACACGGACATCCGCGCCCACCTCTTCGGCGCGATGCTCGACGGCGAGCCGCGCGTCGCGGCCGAGCTGGAGGAAATGGTGTGGGAGTCGCCGGAGTCCGCCCTGCGCCGCACGGACATCGCGCCCCTGCTGCGCGACCACGTGCTGCCGGAGCTGCTGCGGACGCGTCACGGCTAGTACCGCGCCGCGCCGGAGCGGCTACGCGTCGGCGAACTGCGTCCGATAGAGCTCGGCGTAGCGGCCGCCCTCGGCCAGAAGTTCCCCGTGCGTCCCGCGTTCGACGATCCGGCCCTCCTCGATAACCAGGATCGCGTCGGCCGAACGGACCGTCGAGAGCCGGTGCGCGATGACGACTGCGGTGCGCCCCGCCAACGCCTCGCCGAGCGCGGCCTGCACGGCGGCCTCGTTCGTGGAGTCCAGCGCCGCGGTCGCCTCGTCCAGCAGCACCACGCGCGGGGCGGCCAGCAGGAGCCGCGCAATGGTCATGCGTTGGCGTTCGCCGCCGGAGAGGCGGTAGCCGCGCTCCCCCACCATGGTGTCCAGCCCGTCCGGCAGCGACCGCACCAGATCCTCGAGCCGCGCCCGGGTCAGGGCGCCCCACAACTCGTCGTCGCCGGCCTCCGGCGCGGCGAGGCGCAGGTTCGCGCCGATCGTCTCGTGGAACAGGTGCCCGTCCTGGGTCACCATGCCCACGGTGTCCCGCAGCGAGGCGAACGTCGTGTCGCGGACGTCGACTCCGGCCAGCTCCACGGCGCCGGAATCGACGTCGTACAGCCGCGCCAGAAGTTGCGCGATCGTGGATTTGCCGGCGCCCGAGGACCCCACCAGCGCATACGTCTTTCCGGCCTCCACCTCGAAGTCCACGCCGTGCAACACCTCCTCGCCGCCGCGGGTGTCCAGGACCGCGACGTCCTCCAGCGACGCCAGCGAGACCTTATCCGCGCCGGGGTACCCGAAGCGCACGTCCCGGAAGCGCACCGAAATCGGTCCGGCGGGCAGCGGCCGCGCGTCCGGCTTCTCCTCTATGAGCGGCTTGAGGTCCAGCACTTCGAAGACGCGGTCGAAGCTCACCAGCGCGCTCATGATCTCCACGCGTGCGTTGGCCAGGGCCGTCAGCGGCGCGTAGAGGCGGGTGAGGAGCAGGGCCAGCGTCACGACGTCGCCCGCGGCCAGTTCCCCACGCAGGGCGTAGATGCCGCCCAGCCCGTAGACGAGCGCCAGCGCGAGGGCCGCAACGAGGGTCAGCGCGGAGACGAAGAGGAACTGCCGCATCGCCATCTTCACGCCAATGTCCCGCACGCGGGCGGCCCGCGTCGCGAATTCGCCGGATTCCGCCTCGGGCCGGCCGAAGAGCTTGACGAGCGTCGCACCCGGGGCCGAGAACCGCTCGGTCATCTGCGTGCCCATGGTGGCGTTGTGGTCCGCGGCCTCACGCCGCAGCCGCGCCAGGGTGAGGCCCATGCGGCGCGCGGGGATGAGGAAGATCGGCAGCATCAGGACGGACAGCACCGTCACCTGCCACGACGTGCTCAGCATCACGCCCGCGGTCAGAGCCAGCGCGACGACGTTGCTCACCACCCCGGACAGCGTCCCGGCGAATGCCGACTGCGCGCCGATGACGTCGTTGTTGAGCCGGCTGACCAGCGCCCCGGTCCGGGTCCGCATGAAAAAGGCAATGGGCATGCGCTGCACATGGTCGAACACGCGCGTGCGCAGGTCGTAGATCACCTGTTCACCGAGGCTGGAGGACAGCCACCGGGTCAGGATGGTGACGCCGGCCTCGGCGACGGCGACAACGGCGATCAGCACCGCAAGACGGATGATCGTGGAGGCGGGTCCCCCTGCCACGATCGCGTCCACCACCTGGCCGGCCAGGACCGGGGTGGCCACGGCCAGCACGGCGGCAACCACCGAGATGAGGATGAACGCGGTGAGCCGGCCCCGGTACTGCCTCGCGAAGTCGACGACGCGGCGCAGCGTTCCCGGCGTGAACTGCCTTCCCCCGTCGGCGGAGGAAAGCCTCCAGATCGACCCCCAGGCCGCGTGTTCCATGCTCATGTGCGTTGCGCTCCCTCCGGCGTCGGGGCGACCGCCCCGACCCTCCATCCTACGTGTGGAGCCGCTCCTGAAGCCGCATGACGGCCCGCTCAACGTCGGCCGGCGCCTCCAGCGGCGGCGTGTGCCCGCAGCCGGGAACGAGGGTGAAGTCCGCATCGGGGAACACGGCCTGCCATGCCCGCGAGTCCACGGGCTTGCGCTTGGCATCCAGCTCGCCGTGCAGCAGCTCCACCGGCAGCCCCTCGGCCGGTATCCGGCCCTCCGGCAGCCCGGCGATGCGCCCCGGGGCGAGGAAATCCGCGGCGTACTGGCTCTCCAGCATGGACACCGCCGGCTCCGGACCCACGAGGCGGCTGTACCGAACCATCGAGTCGATCCAGGATTCCCGCTGCGCCGGAGTCCCGGACGCGATGTTCAGCCACGCGAATCCCCGCCATTGGGCGTCCGTCACGGCGGCGCGCAGTCCGGCGAGCATGTCGTCGATCGAAGAGTGCGCGCGCATGTTCGGGCCCGAGTCGACCAACACCAGCCCGGCCACGAGGTCCGGGTGGGCCAGTGCCGTCAGCGCCGCGACGGCGCCGGCGGTCGAATGCCCGACGACCGTGGCCGGCCCGTGCCCCCGCTCTCCGATCAGCCCGGCGACGGCGTCCGCCACGGACTCGAGCGTGGGTTGGGGCACGTCGCGCATCCAGTCGAAGGGCACGGGATCGAACCCGCCGCGGGCAACGAGCCGCGCCGCCACGACGTCGTATGCCGTGGTTGGGACCAGCGTGCCCGGAAGCAGGACCACCGTGCGCGGCTCCGGACGCCCGTGGCCGGACATGGCAGGTTAGAGCCTCTCGTCGAAGGTGCTTCCCGGCTCGCGCGTGTGCGGCAGGAATCGGACCATCATCGCCTTGTAGCCGGGGGTGTTCGATTCGCGCGCGACGAGCCCGCGGTGCACCAACGCGTTGGCCTCGGGGAAGTAGGCCGCCGCGCAGCCGCGGGCGGTCGGGTAGGCGACCAGCCGGAAGCGGTTGGCGCGGCGCTCGGTGCCGCCGAACGTGGAGACCACGTCCACCAGGTCCCGGTCCTTGACGCCGAGTTCGGCCAGGTCCTCGGGGTGGACCAGGATCACGCGGCGGCCGCCGGAGATCCCCCGGTAGCGGTCGTCCAACCCGTAGAAGGTGGTGTTGTACTGGTCGTGGCTGCGCATGGTCTGCAGGACCAGGTGCCCGGGCGGGGGCGTGAGGTACTCCAGCGGGCTCACCGTGAACCTGCCCTTGCCGATGTCGGTCGCGAACGTCCGCGTGTCGCGGGGCGGGTTGGGCAGCACGAACCCGTTCCTGCCCCGCACCCGGGCGTTGAAGTCCTCGAAGCCGGGCAGCACGCGGGAAATGTGGTCGCGGACCACGTCGTAGTCCTCCGCCATGGCCTTCCAGTCCACGGCGTGGTTTGGGCCGAAGACGGCCTGCGCCATGCGCGCCACGATCACGGGCTCGGCGAGGAGATGCCTGGAGATGGGCGCCAGGCGGCCCTGGCTGGTGTGCACCACGGACATCGAGTCCTCCACGGACACGAACTGCGGTCCGCCCGGGTGCTTGTCGTCGCGGTCGGTCCGGCCCAGCGTCGGCAGGATGATGGAGGTCTTGCCGTGGACCACGTGCGAGCGGTTCGGCTTGGTGGAGATGTGCACCGTGAGCCCGGCGCGGCGCATGCCGGCCTCTAGCGCCTCGGTGTCGGAGCACGCCAGCGAGAAGTTCCCTCCCATGGAAACGAACACGTCGACGTCGTTCTCCTCGAACGCCTCGACCGTCTCCGTGGAGTCGTACCCGTGGGCGCGGGGGCTTTCGATGCCGAACTCGGCGTCGATCGCGGCAAGCAGCTTCTCCGAGGGCTTCTCCCAGATACCCATGGTGCGGTCGCCCTGCACGTTGGAGTGGCCGCGGACCGGGCACGCTCCCGCGCCGGGCTTGCCGAAGTTGCCCTGCAGCAGCAGCAGGTTGACGATCTCGCGCAGCGTGTTGACGGAGTGCGGCTGCTGGGTCAGGCCCAGCGCCCAGCAGATGATGGTCCCCTTGGACTTGGCCAGCATCCCGGCGATCGCGGAGATCTCCATGCGGGAAAGCCCCGTGGCCTCCTCGGTGGCGTCCCAGTCCAGTTCGGCGCGGGCGGCTGCGTATTCGGCGAAGCCGTCGGTCTGCGCGTCGACGAAGGCGCGGTCCACGACGGAGCCGGGGACGCGTTCCTCCTCCTGCAGCAGCAGGTGCCCGAAGGCCTGGAAAAGCGCCAGGTCCCCGCCCACCTTGATCTGCAGGAACTCGTCGGCGATCGTGTCCCCGTTGCCTATTGCGCCCCTCAGCGACTGCGGATCCTTGAAGTTCAGCAGGCCCGCCTCCGGCAGCGGGTTCACGGCCACCACCTTGGCGCCCTTGCGCCGCGCGTCGGCCAACGCCGAGAGCATCCGCGGGTGGTTGGTGCCGGGGTTCTGACCGACGACGAAGATCAGCTCGGCGTGGTCGAAGTCCTCGAGGGAGACGGTTCCCTTGCCGATGCCGATGGTGGGGTTCATCGCCGTGCCGGAGGATTCGTGGCACATGTTGGAGCAGTCCGGCAGGTTGTTCGTTCCGAGGCTGCGCGCGAAGAGCTGGTACATGAACGCCGTCTCGTTGGCCGTGCGGCCCGAGGTGTAGAAGACGCAGCGGTCCGGCGTCGTGGCGTTGATGTGCTCGCCGATGGTGGCGAACGCATCCGCCCAGGAGATCGGAGAGTAGTGGGTTTCGCCCTCGCGGATGGCCATCGGCTCCGTGATGCGGCCCTGGTTGCCGAGCCAGTACTCCGTCTTCCCGGACAGTTCCTCGATGGAGTGGGAGCCCCACCAGGCGGGGTCGGCGGTCCGCGTGGTGTTTTCCTCGGCGAGCGCCTTTGCGCCGTTCTCGCAGAATTCGGCGGGCTTGCGCGCCCCGGTGATGGACTCCGGCCAGGCGCAGCCCGGGCAGTCGACGCCGTTGCGCTGGTTCACGCGCAGCATCGATCGCACCGTCCGCGAGACGCCGGCCTGAGAGAAACCGCGGTCCAGGGCGACCATCACCGCCTTGACGCCGGCCGCCGACGTCTTCGGCGCGTGGACAACGAGGTCGTTCTCGTTGATGTCATCGACGGGTGCCGATCGGTTCATGCCTTGCTCCTGGCTTCGTGGACTGCGGACGCGAGAACGCGTTCGGGGTGGGTGTAGACGTTGATGCTCTTGCCGCGGCTGAACGCGGCGAGGGTGACTCCTTCGCGGTCCGCCAACTCGACGGCCAGCGAGGAGGGCGCGCTCACGGCGGCCAGTACGGGGATGCCGGCGAGGCGGGCCTTCTGCACCAGTTCGAACGAGGCGCGGCCGGAGACCTGCAGCACGGTGTCCGCCAGAGGGAGGCGGCCTTCGCGAAGCGCCCATCCGACGACCTTGTCGACGGCGTTGTGGCGCCCCACGTCCTCGCGCAGGCACAGCAGGTTCCCTTCGGTGTCGAAGAGGCCGGCGGCGTGGACGCCGCCGGTCTTGGAGAAGAGGTCCTGGCCCGCGCGGAGCGTGTCCGGCAGTCCGAGCAGCGTCTCGAGCCGGATCACGCCGCCGGACGCGTCGAGCGGCAGGCGGGCGCTCTTGGCGACGGCGTCGATCGAGGCGGTGCCGCAGATTCCGCAGGAACTTGACGTGTACACGTGGCGGTCCAGGGACGGGTCCGGGGTTGCGGCACCCGGGCCCAGCTGGGCCTCGACGACGTTGAACGTCTGCCGCCCGTTCTCGTCCTCGCCGGCGCAGAACCGCAGGCTCTGCACATGCTCGGTGGCCCAGACAATGCCCTCCCCGTTCAGGAAGCCGGCGACCAGGTCGAAGTCGTGCCCGGGCGTGCGCATGGTGACGCTGAAGGCACGCCCGTCGACGCGGATCTCCAGCGGCTCCTCCGCCGCCATGGTCTCTTCGCGTGTGCGTTCGCCGTGTTCCAGCGACAGCCGGACGACCCTACGGCGTTGGGTCAGTCGTCCCATGGGGGCCTCCTTGCGCAACCGTGCGCCGGCCGTGGCCTGTGCCACTTCCGGCGCTATTACCGCGACGCTACCACGGTAGCGGCAGGTACGTGGCGGGCCCGCCCGCGGTCAGTCCCCCGGGCGGCACGACCAGCAGCGCGTCCGCCTCCGCGAGGCCCCGCATCATCGCCGAACCCGTGTGCCGGGCGGGCTCGAGCGTGCACGGCGGGCCGGCGGTCGCCCACTTCGCGGGGATGATCCGGTGACGCCCGGGCAGCGCCGGGTGTTCCGTGGCGCTGAATGCGTCCAGGGGGGACGACGCCGGCCGGCCGGCGGCGCCGCGGAGGGCGGGTTCCAGCAGTGTCGCCACCGCGGCGAGGGCCGCCAGCGGGTTGCCGGGCAGGCTCAGCAGCAGCCTGCCGTCGGGCAGCCGGGCCAGCAGCGCCGGGTGGCCCGGACGCACTGCGACGCCGTCGACCAGCGGCTCGGCGCCGAGGTGCCGCGCGGCGGGGCGCAGGTGGTCGAGCGCGGAACCGCCCGTGCCGCCGGTAGTCACGACGATGGAGGCTTCGCGCGCCCGCGGTCCGTCGACGGCGGCGACGGTCTCTGCGAAGTCGTCGCCGATGCGCTCCACGGAGGAGACGTGGCCTCCGAGCCCGGCCACGCATGCTGGCAGGACCGGACCGAACGCGTCCCGCACGAACCCCGGACGGGGGATGCCGGAGGTGGTGACCTCCCCTCCCGTGTACACGAGCCGGACCGGCACCTCGGGGGCGAGCAGGACGCCGTCGTGCCCGGCCAACGCGGCGACGGCGACCCCTCCCGGGCTCAGCCGCGTCCCTGCCCTCAGGAGTATCGCCCCTGTCTCCGCCTCGGTGGCGGCCGGGCGGATGTCCTTCCCGTGTGGGGGGTCGATATCGGCGCGCAAGAGGCCGCCGGAGTCCCGCAACCCGTGCTCTTGGCGCAGGACGGCAGTTGCGCCCCGGGGCAGCGCGCCGCCGGTGACGATCGGCGCGGCCTCCCCCGGCGACAAGGCATGACCGAGTTCGTCCGCCTCGGCATGCCGCCCCACCGCACCGGCCACGAGGTTCCACGGACCGCGGCCGGAGACGGCCCAGCCGTCCATCGCCGAGGACGCGTAGTGGGGCAGGGGATGCAACGCGTCCAGCGGCGCGGCCAGCACGCGGCCGGTTGCCTCGGCGAGCGGATGGACGGCGGGCGGAGGCAGGCGTTCGGCGAGCGATCGGCCCGCCTCGTATGCGCCGCGACGTGCCGCCTCCCAGTCGGCTCCGGACATCAGCTCCCGCCGTCGGCGCGTCGCTGGAGGAGCGTTCGGACCAGCTGGGCGGCCGAGGCCATGCACTGTTCCTCACTGGCCATCCCGTGCCCTGCCGCCAGTCCGGCCGCGTACCCCGCGATGTAGGTGGTCAGGGGCGCGGCCGGCCGGACCACCGTATGCGCGGCTTCTCCCGCCAAGGCCAGCACGTCGTCCGTGTCCACCGGGGCTTCAGGCAGCTCGAACGCCACCAGCAGTTCCCTCACCCACGGCTCAAGTTCCGGGTGCTCGGCCACGTTGTCCTCCTGTCGCGGCACCGCTGCGGGACCGCTCATCGTTGGGGGGCAGGATGATTCCTGCGCGTCCGGCGTCCTCCCACGTGTCGATGTCGTCGTAAGCGACCCCGTCGAGGGACAAACGGACTATCTGCACCTTAGCAAGCAGACGCATCATCGATGAGTTCGCCAGTCCGCCGGCCTCGCCTTCGGCCTCCTCGATCGCCCGGACCAGTCCGGCGGACGCGACGACGCAGCTCAACGGCTGGAGCCGCCCACCCTCGTCGACCGGCACCCAGGCGGCGTCCGCGGCAAAGTCCCCACGCGCGGCGGCCAGCACCCCGGCGACGGCCGGCCCGGGCTCGATCAGGTCCGCCGCCAGCACCACCGTCAGTTCGGGCCATTCGGACGCGTCCCCGGCCAGCGCCCGCACACCCGCGGCCACGGCAGCTGCGGGGCCTCCGAAGGTCGGTTCCTCGCGGGTGAGCAGCAGCGGACGGGCACGCGTCCCGGCGACGTAGCCGGCGTCGTGCCGCTCGATCACGGGCGTCAGGTCCGCCGGTCCGACCACGGCGATGCGTTCGGCCGCCGCCACGGCCCGCAGCGCGTGTTCGAGGAGGGTCTTTCCGTTGTGCACCAGGAGGGGCTTGGACCGCCCGTCAAGGCGGCTCCCCCGGCCACCCGCGACGATCACCGCATTGAATCTCATGCCGCGGCGCTCCCCAGGAACTCTTGCCAGGCGGGCGCCGGCCGCTCGAGTTCGGTGATGTACCACTGCGGGCCGCGCGGCGGCGCGGGCCTGCACCTGAGGGTCCAGCCCAGCTGCCGCAACGTCTTGTGTCCCTTGGCGCTGTTGCACGACAGGCAGCAGGCGACCAGGTTCTCCCACGTGTCCTGCCCGCCGAGCGACCTCGGGTGGACGTGGTCCACCGTGGATGCGTGGCGCCCGCAGTATCCGCAGTGGTGGCCGTCGCGCCGCAGCACCCCGCGTCGCGTGACGTGGGCGGATCCCCGGTAGGGGACTTTGATATAGCGGTTCAGCAGGATCACCGAGGGGCGTCCCATGACGCTGCGCGGTCCGACCACCGGGTCGTCGTCCTCGGCCAGGACGCTGGCCTTGCCGGACAGCACCAACAACAGCGCTCGGCGGAAGGTGACTACGGCGAGCGGCTCGTAGCCGGCATTCAGTACCAGGGTTCGCATGGGCGTTCCTCGTTGTCCTGACGAAGCCGCGGGTAACGGTGTGTTGCGCTGCTCGCGGCATTCAGCGTTGGCTTGCGAGTTCCAGCCTAATCCCGACTGCCCCAAGAGCGCTTCCCCCGGCCGATCCGACTCGCTGGAAGGCAAAAACCGTGTCAGGAACCTTAAACGCGACCGACCCCGCCCGGAGGGGCGGGGTCGATCGCGTGTGGCTGTGTGTCGTGGCGTTAGCGTGCCAGCGTGTAGTAGCCCATGAGCGGTCCGTACGGGCTGTCCGCGGGGCGGATCACGGTGCCGACGCTCGGGTTCTGGGCGCCGATGATCTCTCCGTTGCCGATGTAGATGCCGACGTGGCCTCCACCGTTCTGGAACACCAGGTCGCCCAGCTGCGGGCTGCTGGTGCGCACGAACTGGCCGGAGGCCAGGATCGCGGAGGTGCCGCGGGCGATGTCGATGCCGGCCTGGGCATAGACATACTTGATGAAGCCTGAGCAGTCCCAGCCGGAAGGCGTGTTGCCGCCCCAAACATAGGGAGCACCTTCGAACGAGCGGGCCATGGAAGCAATGCCAGCGAGGCTTCCGTTGGGCGCTGCCTCCACTTCGGGCTCCGGCTCGGGGGCCGGTGCGGCGGCGGGGGCTGGTGCGGCTGCGGGAGCCGGAGCGGCTGCAGGTGCCGCGGCTGGCTCCGCCTCGACCGTGGCGGAGGCACGCGTCATCGGGGCCGCTTCGCGGTCCTCTTCGACGGTGTCTGCGACAGCGACGACGACCGGCTCCGGTTCGGGGGCCGGCTCCGGCTCCGGGGCCGGAGTGGAGGTGATGTCGGCGCGCTCGATCTTGAACTTCGCGGCCGCGGCCGCCGGAACGGCGACGGCCTTGACGGAGACGCGCTCCGCTGCCAGCGTGTTGGCCGGGACGGTTGCGGCTTCGCGGACGGCCGGCGTGGCCTGGGCGGGGACACCCAGGGTCAGGACCAGACCGGATGCGGCGGCGATAACCGCCGCCTGGCGACCCACGGATCCGGCGTTAGAGGCAACGGCCTTGGAAATGGATTCCAGGGGGTTCGAACGAACTGGGGTCGCGCGGTGACGACCTAGGGCATGACGCTTGGACACGATGTATTTACCTCTCCCAATGCCTGCGAGGTGAGCTGTCGGATTCGAGTGGGAGTCACTCGGTGCGCCGGCCGGATTCCGGCCTGGCGCACTTAACCCCAAGGATCCTTGCGGACCCAAAAGTTGGTTCCCCCGCCACTGCCAAGCGTGTAGTACGAACGGACCTCGCTGCGTGGCAGTGTTCGGCACTATGCGCGAGGGTGTTGGATCCATAGGCGATCCAGCACGTGTTCTAAGCTATCTGAAATATCTGTAAAAGTCACGTTCAGGTCACGGAATGATCTTTTTCCGGTGACGGAGGCGCGAAAAACGGTTAGAGCCAGCCGGCGGGATCGACGGCGCCGCCGTTCACCAGCACCTCGAAGTGCAGGTGGCATCCGGTGGAGTTGCCGGTGGTTCCGACGGCGGAGACGACGTCGCCGCGCTCGACCTTCTGCCCTACCGCGACGCTCAGGCTGCTGTTGTGGTTATAGGTGGTCTCCAGTCCATTGCCATGGTCGACCCGCACGCGGTTACCCGAGTGCCCGGCCCAACCTGACTGGACGACGGTCCCGGCGGCGGCGGCCTTCACCGGCGTTCCACACTGCGCCCCGTAGTCCTGGCCGATGTGCGAGACAATCCCGTATCCGGAGACCGGATCAACGCGGTTTCCGAACGGCGAGGTGATGCGGACGGAGTCCAGCGGCTGCGCCAGCACGCCACCGGTGTCCACCTTGGTGACGTCGCCGCCGGACGCCGACATCACGTGATCCAACTGTTGCTCCTCCGTGAAGGAGCTCGTCAGGGAACTGCGCACGATCTCGTAGCCGTCGGCTTTCGGGACACTGACATCGGTAACGGGGGCGGCCGTCTGCGCCACGGATTCCTCACCGGCCGGCTCTCCACCGAGATTCGGGTAGGCGGCGGCCAACGCCAGTCCGGAGACTGCGGCAACCGCGGCGATCTTGTGGCTGATCCCCAGGGACCGGCGGTGGACACGGGCCGGGTAGCCTCCGGTTGCGGCGAGGAGCGGCTCCGGCGGAGCGATGGGTTCCTGCGATTCATCCGCGGACGGCAGGCCAGGGACGCCGGTGCGGACCGTGGTCAGGGTGGGGCCGTAGCGCATCGCCGTGGCAAAGCGGCGGCCACCGCCCGGGGGCGTCGCCGTCGGGACCGCCGCGGTTTCCACGGCTTCCACGGCGCGCAGCGCGCGGCGGGATTCTCCGCGGGGACGGCGCGGCGCCTCTTGGGGCACACCGGGCTCCGGCTGGTCCCGAGGGCTGGTTTCGCGGACGGCACTCCGGGCACTCCGGCGTCCGGGGACTTGGTTCTGAGTCAATCGACAACCTCTCAACACGCCTGCGAAGTTAGCTGTCGGATTCGAGTTTGAGATCTACTCGGCCGTGCCGTCTTGCGAGCACCGGCTTCACCCCTAGATGCCGGACAAGGTCCGACACCTGCATGAATGGGTCCTCCACCCCTGCCCGTCGTCGTGAGAACGGACCCCGGTCCGCCGGCAGGGTTAGGCGATCGGACGGGGCGGAAGAGACGAGTCCCCTCCGTTACCCAACCGTACCCGACGCGGCGGGAAAGTAACAATTTCGTTATGTACGTAACCTAACCAAGGCGGGCCACGAATACATGCGCGCTGACTTCCTGCGGGAGTTCCAGCGCGCCCTCGAGACCGGAAACCCGGACCACCACGTAGTCCCCCGCGCGCTCCAACGTGACCGAGGCGCCCGGGCGGATTCCGCCGTCGTTCAGCTGGGCCAAGAGCTCGGGGTCCACCTGGATGGTTTCCGCCAGGCGCAGGATCGTGAACGGCCCCGGGGCCCCGGAGGACAGCGCGGCGTCGAGGTTCTGCACCGGCGCGGCCGTGCCGTCGTCGGCCGGCCCTCCCAAGGCCTGCAGGCCGGGGATGGGATTGCCGTACGGGGAATCGGACGGCCGCCCCAAAAGTTCGTAGAGCCGCTGCTCCACGCGCTCGCTCATCACGTGCTCCCAGCGGCACGCCTCGTCGTGGACGTACTCCCACTCCAACCCGATCACGTCCGAAAGGAGGCGCTCGGCGAGCCGGTGCTTGCGCATCACCTCGGTGGCAAGCAGCCGTCCCGCTACCGTCAACTCCAGGTGCCTGTCCTGCGAGACGACCACCAGGCCGTCCCGCTCCATGCGGGCGACGGTCTGCGAGACCGTCGGGCCCGAGTGCCCCAACCGTTCGGCGATACGCGCACGCAGTGCCGTGATCTCCTCTTCCTCGAGTTCCAGAATGGTCCTCAAGTACATTTCGGTCGTGTCAATCAGGTCAGTCACTGCGGGGGCTCCTGTGGGCAGGCGGGTGTTCGGGAACCAGACGTCCCAACTCTACCCGCGTTAACAAACTCCTCCGGGTTCCGGATTCGGTGCGCGCTGGGAGACGATGTAAACCGTGGCGGCGGGCCCGGATGCCTCGCCGCCTTGATCCGTCCCCGGAGCGCAGGAGCCAGCATGAGCAACGACATCACCATCCCCGCCGAACTTTTGCCCGCCGACGGCCGCTTCGGCGCCGGCCCATCGAAAGTCCGTCCCGGGCAGCTCGACGCGCTCGCGGCGGCCGCCAAGGTCCTGGGTACCTCCCACCGGCAGGCGCCTGTCAAGAACCTGGTCAGGAACGTCCAGGACGGCCTCGCGAGCTTCTTCTCCGCGCCGGACGGCTACGAGGTCGTGCTCGGCGTGGGCGGATCCACGGCGTTCTGGGACGCCGCCGCGTTCTCCCTCGTCGAGCGCAAGGCGCAGCACCTTTCCTTCGGCGAGTTCGGCTCCAAGTTCGCCGCTGCCACCGACAAGGCCCCGTTCCTGGACGCCTCGAGCATTCTGAAGTCCGAGCCCGGAACGCGTCCGGAGCCGGTCGCCGAGGCGGGCGTGGACGTGTACGCGTGGCCGCAGAACGAGACGTCCACCGGCGTCGCCGCACCCGTGCGGCGCGTGCAGGGGGCCGACGACGGCGCGCTGGTACTCATCGACGCCACCTCGGCCGCCGGCGGGCTCGACGTCGACGTTGCCGAATCGGACGTCTATTACTTCGCGCCGCAGAAGAACTTCGCGTCCGACGGCGGCCTGTGGCTCGCGCTGTTCTCTCCCGCGGCGCTGGAGCGCGTGGACCGCATCGCGGCCGGCGACCGCTGGGTCCCGGACTTCCTGAACCTGAAGACCGCCGTGGACAACTCGCGACTGAACCAGACCTACAACACCCCCAGCCTGTCCACGCTGGTGACGCTGAACGCCCAGATCGAGTGGCTCAACGAGAACGGCGGGCTCGAATTCGCCACCGGGCGCACCGCCGATTCGGCAGGTCGGGTTTACTCCTGGGCCGAGGCCTCGCCGGTCGCCACCCCGTACGTGGTGCGTCCGGAGGACCGGTCCAACGTCATCGCCACGATCGACTTCGACGACTCCATCGACGCCGCCGCCGTGGCCACGGTCCTGCGCGCCAACGGCATCGTGGACACCGAGCCCTACCGCAAGCTGGGCCGGAACCAGCTGCGGATCGCCACGTTCGTGGCCATCGAGCCGGACGACGTCACGGCGCTCACGCGCTGCATCGACCACGTGCTCGAGAACCTCTAGCCGCTTTCACGAAGGAAGGGCCGCGACTCGCGAGTCGCGGCCCTTCCCCTTGTCCGCCGGGTTACTCCGCGCGCCCGGCGTCCGAAGCGGCGGGCTTGTCCTGTGCGTCGGGTGTGTCCTGCGCATCGGCCGCTTCCCGGGCGGCGGCCTCCTCGGCCTCGCGCGCGGCGGCCATTTCCTCTTCGTTGACGCGGTCCGACCACGGAACCCACGGCGGCGCCAGGAGTGCGTCGGCGCCGGGCAGCAAGCCGACCTCGCTCACGGTCGGCGCCTTGCCTCGGGGCAACCGGGCCAGGGTCGCGTACCACTCCCATCCGGCGTAGGCGTCAAGCTGCGCCGAGAAGCGGTGCGTCACCAGGCGTTCGCCGTCTGCAAACGCGCCGACATGGCCGCCCAGTTGCTCGGCGGGCACGAGCTCAAGCAGCGCCTCTCGCGCCGCATCGACGGAGCCGGCGAGGACGGCGTCGAGCTTCGGGGTGCGGGCCATCGGCTCAGGCGTCCAGGTCGTCGGCGACGGCCCGAAGCACTGCCGCGATCTTGGAACCCTGGCCCTTGTCCGGGTACCGTCCCTTGCGCAGGCCGTTGGACACGCCGTCGAGCAATTTGATCAGGTCCTCGACGATCACGGCCGTCTGGTCGGCGGGCTTGCGCTTGGCACGGACCACGGACGGCGCGGCCTCGACCACGCGCGCGGTCAGCGCCTGAGCGCCCTTGCGCCCCTGCGCGATCCCGAACTCCATGCGCGTGCCGGCACGGACCTCGGTGGTTCCCACCGGAAGCGCCGACTCGTGCAGATAGACTTCCTGGCCGTCGTCGGTCACCAGGAACCCGAAACCCTTGCTGGCCTCAAACCACTTGACTTTGCCGAATGGCACTTCGCTTACCTCGTTCTAACGTATCTGCGATGCCGCCGGCACCGCTGATGGATTCCCGGCCGCTCCGCCTCGCGGCCGCGGCCGCCCGGGCGCGGAAAGGGCCGGGGAAGTCTGTTCTCCTAGGGTACGTCACGGCCAGCCAGGCTTCCGACTTTGTGGCACCCCGGCCCGCTGTTAGCTTTAAGGACGTGAATACGGTCAAAGACGGCGGCTCCGCACGCCGCTACGTACTGGCTGCGGCCGCGGCCATCGGCATCGGGTCGCTCATGTGCCTCGCGGTGATCCTCGGGTCGTACATGGTGGACGCCACCCCGTGGGCGCCGCTTTTCGCCGTTGGCCTGTACGGGTTGCCGGTCGCGTTCCTCCTCCTCGTCGGCCTCGTGGCCATGAACATCGCCGAGCGGCGCCGCTCCTAGCCAGCCGCCCGCCCGTGCGCGACCCGCCGTGGGTCGCCCGGAACCGGCCGCCGGCCAACGCATACATCCAACATTCAGAAAACTCCCAGACTTTTCCCGCAGACTGGGTGTATGAACGCCAAGACCCCCGAGGCCAAGCTCCTGGTCGTCGACGACGAGCCCAACATCCGCGAACTGCTCTCGACCTCGCTGCGCTTCGCCGGATTCGACGTCGTTGCCGCCGCCAACGGGCGTGAGGCGCTGGAGGCCGTCGAGCGCGAGCAGCCGGACCTGGCCGTGCTGGACGTCATGCTCCCGGACATGGACGGGTTCACGGTGACCCGGCGCCTCCGCGCTGCCGGCCGGCACTTCCCCGTCCTGTTCCTCACAGCGCGCGACGACACCGAGGACAAGGTCACCGGGCTGACGGTCGGGGGCGACGACTACGTGACCAAGCCGTTCAGCCTGGACGAGGTGGTCGCTCGGATCCGCGCAGTGCTCCGCCGCACGCGGCCGCCCGGCGGCGACGACGCCATCCTGCGCGTCGACGACCTGGAGCTCGACGACGATGCTCACGAGGTGCGCCGCGCCGGCGAAATAGTGGACTTGTCCCCCACCGAATTCAAGCTCCTGCGGTATCTCATGATGAACCCCAACCGGGTCCTGTCCAAGGCGCAGATCCTGGACCACGTCTGGGAATACGACTTCAACGGCGACGCCTCGATCGTCGAGTCCTACATCTCCTACCTCCGCCGCAAGATCGACGCGCGCGAGGACTGGGCGCCCATGATCCAGACCAAGCGGGGCGTGGGATACCTCCTCCGAACCGCAGAGCGGCGCTAGGCGGCGCCGATCGTGCAGGTTTTGACGAGGCTGTTCCGCCAGACGTCCCTGAGGTCCAAGCTGGTGGCGCTGATGGCGATGCTGATGATGTGCGGCGTCGTCGTCACGGCGATGGCGGCCTCGGGGGCGCTGAACACCCTGCTCCTGCGGGAGATGGACCGGGACCTCGTGGGCAACAGCGATTCGGTATCGGACATCATGTGGAGCGCCATGAACGACCAGCTCAGCACCGACCCCCAGAACATGCTCCGCTGGCAGAACATCTCCTCGCTCCGATTCCACGGGACCATCCGCGACGCGGACGGCAACGTGCAGTACGTCCTGCCGCGGACGGCCTCCGAACAGGGGGACGCGCCGGTGCTGGAGGCGCACCCGGTGGAGCAGGTGGCGGCTGAGGGTGGACGGCGCTTCAGCGTCCCCGGCACGGCGCCCGCCTCCGAGGGGTGGCGGGTGAGCCAGATCGCGATGGCCAGCGGGGAGGGATACATCACCGTCGCCCTGCCGCTACGGAGCGTGCACACCACGGTCGACCAGGCCAGATGGACGATGCTGT
The DNA here is from genome assembly GCF_051262515.1 of Arthrobacter arnarulunnguaqae. NCBI lineage: Bacteria > Bacillati > Actinomycetota > Actinomycetes > Micrococcales > Micrococcaceae > Arthrobacter > Arthrobacter arnarulunnguaqae. The sequence continues at coordinate 139,604 of NZ_JBIMER010000004.1, forward strand.
TGACGGGAGTCCTGGCCACCTTGGCGATGTCCCTGATCGCCTACGGCGTGACGAGCCGGGCGTTCCGGCCCCTGGTCCGCGTCGAGCGGACCGCCGCGGCCATCGCCGCCGGCGACCTGTCCCGGCGCGTCGAGGAGTACCCGCCGGAAACGGAAGTGGGCAGGCTCTCACGGTCCCTGAACGCCATGCTCGCCCACATCGAGCACGCCTTCCGCGGACGAGCTGCGTCCGAGCGGAAGATGCGCCGCTTCATACAGGACGCGTCGCACGAGCTGCGCACGCCCCTGGTCACGATCCAGGGGTATTCGGAGCTCTACCGCCATGGCGGCCTGAGCGACCCGGAGCAGCTGAGCACCGCCATGGGGCGCATCGAGGGCGAGGCCAAACGCATGGGCCAACTCGTCGAGGACCTCCTGATGCTGGCGCGCCTCGACGAGCACCGCCCCATGGAGCGCCGTCAGGTCGACCTGCTTTTGCTGGCCACCGACGCGGCCGAGGACGCGCGTGCCGGCGCTCCGGAACGCGCCGTCCGCGTCGTCGGCCTGGATGGAGGCAAACCGGGCAACGCGCCGACCGCCGGGGACGAGGCGCGACTGCGGCAGGTCGTCGCGAACCTCATGACCAACGCGCTGCGGTACACACCGGAGGATAGCCCCATCGAGATCGCAGTGGGGGTCCTGCCCGTGATCGACGGCAGATCGGACGCGGTGCTGGAGGTGCGCGACCACGGGCCCGGCATTCCCGAGGACGACGCCTCCCGCGTGTTCGAGCGCTTCTACCGGGCGGACAGCTCGCGGCAGCGCCAGACCGGGGGGACCGGTCTGGGGCTGGCCATCGTCGCCGCGATAGCCGCGCAGCACGACGGTGCGGTCCGGCTGAACGAGACCCCGGGAGGCGGGGCGACCCTTTCGGTCCACCTGCCGCTGGTGCCCCTGGAGGACTCCCCCACCCCCGGCGCGGACGCCTAGTTATCCACAATCGGGCCGTCTCCCGCCCGGGCCTCGCCGGCCACGCCTAGTGTCGTGGGGAAGGCGTCGTCCGGCGCCGTTGCCCCGGCACCCACGCCGGGACAGGGATGACAAGCAAGGGGACACCATGAGCAACTTTGCCGCCAACACCTCCGAAATGCGCAACAAGGCCATGGCCGTGCAGGGGACCATCGAACGCCTGCGCGCGGAGGTCAACACCATGCAGGGCGGATTGCGTGAACTCGAATCCACGTGGCAGGGGGCCGCCGCCGCGAATTTCCAAGGCGTCGTCGCCGACTGGCGTGCCACCCAGCTTCGGGTCGAGGAGTCCCTCTCCGGCATCAACACCGCGCTCGCCCGCGCCTCGCAGCAGTACGACGACGCCGAGGCCGCCAACGCCAGCATGTTCACCTACTAGGCGCCGGGACCTACCTGACGTCCCGGAGTCGCCGCGTCCATTCCGAGCGCCCGTCGGGACCGTCCGTTCACGGCCCCGGCGGGCATCCGCCCCGGAGTAGGCTGACGGCGTGGCCATCCTTATCGACCCGCCCCTGTGGCCGGCGCACGGTACCGTCTTCTCGCATCTCGTTTCGGACGTCTCACTAGAGGAGCTCCACCGCTTCGCCGAGCTGGCGGGACTGCCCGGTCGCGCGTTCGACAGGGACCACTACGACGTTCCGCAGAGGCGCTACGAGGCCCTCGTTGGCCAGGGCGCCGTCCCGGTCTCCGCGACGGAACTGGTCCGGCGGCTCGTGCGCAGCGGGCTCCGCGTCCCGGCGCGGCAGCGGCCGGAGAAGCTGGACCGGATCCTCCTGGCCTCGTGGGACAAGCTGGTCCCCACGGTTCCCGCCGTGGGCCGCGAACTGCTGATCCGGTGGTCGGAGGACCACCGCCACTATCACGACCGCGCCCACCTGCTGGCCGTGCTGCGGGCGCTGGATCTTTTGGCGGCGCGGGGAGAGTCAGCCGGCGCCCACCCGCGCGCCCCGTGGCTGGCGGCGTGGTTCCACGATGCCGTCTATGCGGGCGTCGCGGGGGCCGACGAGGACGACTCGGCGCAACTCGCAGAGCGCCTGCTGGGCCGAGCGGGCCTGCCCCCGGCGGAGGTGGCCGAGGCGGCGCGGCTGGTTCGGCTCACCGCCGGACATCGGCCAGCGCCGGACGACGCTGCGGGAAGGCTGTTGTGCGACGCGGACCTCGAGGTGCTGGCGCGTCCCTCGGCGGAGTACGGCCGCTATGTCGCGGCCGTCCGCCGCGACTATGCCCACGTTCCGGACGCGGCATTCGCCGCGGGCCGCGCAGGTGTCCTGAGGTCCCTTTTGGATGTGGATCCCCTGTACGGAACGACCGTCGGCCGGGAACTCTGGGAGGCGTCCGCGAGGGCAAACCTGCGCAGCGAGCTGGCCGGCCTCGAGCGACTGCCGTAGGCCCCGGCACCACGGCCGACGCCGGCAGGCGAACGGATCGCCGTAGGCCCGAACCATGTTCGAACGACCACATCACGCCGATGGCCGCGGCCCCCGCCTGGGGAACCGCGGCCATCGTTGTCCGGTCATCGACCGGGGCGTTCGGGTGGTGCCGCCGGAGCGGCGGGTGGCTAGAAGCCGCCCATGCCGCCCATGCCGCCCATGTCGTCGCCACCGGGCATGGCCGCAGCGGCCTTTTCCGGCTTGTCGGCGACAACGGCCTCGGTGGTGAGGAACAGCCCTGCGATCGACGCGGCGTTCTGCAGAGCGGAGCGCGTGACCTTCACCGGGTCGTTCACGCCCGCGGCCAGCAGGTCCTCGTAGACGCCCGTGGCGGCGTTCAGGCCGTGGCCCGAAGGCAGGCCCTTGACCTTGTCGGCGACGACGCCCGGCTCCAGGCCGGCGTTGAAGGCGATCTGCTTCAGCGGAGCCTCGACGGCAACCTTGACGATGTTCGCGCCGGTCGCCTCGTCGCCCTCGAGCTGCAGCTTGGCGAACGCGCGCTCGCCGGCCTGAAGGAGGGCCACGCCGCCACCGGCGACGATGCCCTCTTCGACGGCGGCCTTCGCGTTGCGGACGGCGTCTTCGATGCGGTGCTTGCGCTCCTTGAGCTCGACCTCGGTCGCCGCGCCGGCCTTGATGACGGCAACGCCACCGGCCAGCTTGGCGAGGCGCTCCTGCAGCTTCTCGCGGTCGTAGTCCGAGTCGGAGTTCTCGATCTCGGCGCGGATCTGGCTGACGCGTCCGGCGATCTCCTCGGCGTCGCCGGCACCCTCGACGATGGTGGTCTCGTCCTTGGTGACGACGACCTTGCGCGCCTGGCCCAGCAGGTCCAAGGTGGCGGTCTCGAGCTTGAGGCCGACCTCCTCGGAGATGACCTGGCCACCGGTGAGGATGGCGATGTCGGCCAGCATGGCCTTGCGGCGGTCGCCGAAGCCCGGGGCCTTGACGGCCACGGACTTGAACAGGCCGCGGATCTTGTTGACGACCAGCGTGGCCAGGGCCTCGCCCTCGATGTCCTCGGCGATGATCAGCAGCGGCTTGCCGGACTGCATGACCTTCTCCAGGACCGCGACGAGGTCCTTGACGTTGGAGATCTTCGAGTTGACGATCAGGATGTACGGGTCCTCGAGGACCGTTTCCTGACGCTCGGCGTCGGTGACGAAGTAGGCCGAGATGTAGCCCTTGTCGAAGCGCATGCCCTCGGTCAGCTCGAGGTCCAGCCCGAAGGTGTTGGACTCCTCGACCGTGATGACGCCTTCCTTGCCGACCTTGTCCAGGGCCTCCGCGATGAGCTCGCCGATCTGGTTGTCGCCGGCGGAGATGGACGCCGTGGCGGCGATCTGTTCCTTGGTCTCGATTTCCTTGGCGGAGGCGACCAGCTCGGCCGTCACTGCCGCGACGGCCTTCTCGATCCCGCGCTTGAGGCTCAGCGGGTCAGCGCCGGCGGCAACGTTGCGCAGGCCTTCCTTGACCAGTGCCTGCGCGAGAACGGTGGCGGTGGTGGTTCCGTCGCCGGCGACGTCGTCCGTCTTCTTGGCAACTTCCTTGACGAGCTCGGCACCGATCTTCTCGTACGGGTCCTCGAGCTCGATCTCCTTGGCGATGGACACGCCGTCGTTCGTGATCGTGGGCGCGCCCCACTTCTTCTCGAGAACGACGTTGCGGCCACGCGGGCCGAGGGTCACCTTGACGGCGTCGGCCAGGGTGTTCAGGCCCCGTTCGAGGCCGCGGCGTGCTTCCTCGTCAAATGCAATCATCTTGGCCATGGCGGCTTGTGGTCCTTTCGGGACAGTCATGCGTTTTCATGGGCCGGAGGCAACGCCCGCGACGGACGGCAGCCGGGTGGCGCTTTCGGTACGCCAACCGGACTTCCTCGCTGCAACTGGCCAGGGGTTCACCCGGCGCCCCGCGAAAGATCGTGGCCCGTACGACGTCGTCGATGGACTCTTGGCAGTCACGGCACCCGAGTGCTAAATCAATTATTGGCACTCTCGCCCCGAGAGTGCAAGCGCGGCGCCCAATTCGCCACGGATTGGTCGGACGGAACTAGCTGTAGTCGCGGCCGAGCACCACGGAGATCTCCGTGGGGATGTTCGGCGTTTGGAAGACCGTGGCGATGCCCAGGACCCGTGCGGCCTCCTGGGCCGTGGAGCGCGAGGACTCGGAGCGGAAGTAGACCACCGACACGTTTTCCTGCCGGGACCAGTTCGCCGCGCTGATGGACGTGAACCCGCCGTTGCGCAGGCTCGACGCCACCGAACCGGCCAGCCCGGAGCGCCCTGCTCCGTTGTAGACGCCGACGGGCGCCGACCGGTCGACGGCGCCGGCGGCCTCGCTGGACTCCTCCGGCTCGTCGGATTCCTCGGGCTCCGGCGACGCCTCGGGCTCCGGCGATGCCTCGGGCTCCTCGGACTCAGATTCCGGTGCCTCGGACTCGACCGGCTCGGACTCCGCGGGCTCGGACTCGGCGGGCTCGGATTCCGCGTCGCTGCTGTTCGCGGCATCGGAGCTCGCAGCCGGGGCGCCCGAGGAGTCCCCGGGGGAAGCGGTCGGCGTGCCGGTCATCTGGGGCAGGACGAAGAACGAGAACAGTCCGACCAGCAGCGCGAGGACCCCGACGCCCATCAACAGGCCCAGGCCCGGGCGCTTGGCGGTGCCCGCGGTCTCGGCCCGGTGGACCCCGTTGCGGTCGGTGAACTCCGGAACCCTGTCGAATTCGTCGTTCGCGTACTTGCTCATCGTTGTCCTTGGATCTGATCGGTACGTCGGCGCCGGCTACGCCTCCGTGGCCAGCCTGCGCGCGCTTCGGGCCCGGTGGCGGGTTGAACGTAGTCTACGCAATCTCTTCACCAGCATGGGATCGTGCGCGAGCGCCGACTCGGAGTCGATAAGCGCGTTGAGCACCTGGTAGTAGTTCGCCGCGGAGAGGTCGAACAGCTCGCGGATGGCCTGCTCCTTGGCGCCGGCGTACTTCCACCACTGCCGTTCCAGTGCCAGCATGCGCTGGGCGCGCTCGTCGAGGTCGCTCTCGGGATCCCCGGCGAATCCCGGTTCGGTCTCTTCCGCTGCCACAACGCTCCTCCCGGTCCAGTGCCGCGCGGGCGCGGGGCACGCCTCCCATGGTAGTTCCGAATCACAGGGTTGTCATTTGAACGGCCGGTCCCCCGCGCGCGGCAGAATGAACGGATGCACGATTCGCCGGACGCACCCGAACAGCATCCGCTTTTTGCGTTGCCGCCAGCTCCGCGGGGCGAGGACATCCCCGCGGGCCCGCGCTTGGCGGCGGGCATGGCCCCGGATTGGGCCCGCGCACTCGAGCCCGTCGCCGGCCACATCGAGGCCATCGAGGGCGACCTCCTGCGGCGGCGCGAAGCGGGCGAGAACGTGCTCCCCGCGCCGACGAACATCCTTCGCCCGTTCACCCGCCCGCTGGAGTCCGTCAAGGTCCTCGTCGTGGGGCAGGACCCCTATCCGACGCCGGGGCACGCCATCGGTCTCAGCTTCGCGGTCGAACCGCACGTCCGGCCACTGCCACGAAGCCTCGCGAACATCTACCGGGAGCTGGCGGACGACGTCGGCGCCACTCCCCCGCCGCACGGCGACCTGTCGGCCTGGGCGGACCAGGGAGTGCTGCTGCTGAATCGCGTCCTCACCGTCTCCGCCGGCTCGACGGGCTCCCACAGGAGGCTGGGCTGGCAGACCGTGACCGATGCCGCCGTCGCCGCCCTCGCGGGCCGCGGGCTTCCGCTGGTGTCCATCCTCTGGGGCCGGGACGCGCAGGCCGTCGAACCGCTGCTGGCCGGCACCGCTGTCCTCCACAGCGCACACCCCTCGCCCTTGTCCGCGCGGCGCGGCTTCTTCGGTTCCCGCCCGTTCAGCCGCGCCAACGAACTGCTCGCCGCGCAGGGCGCGCGTGGCGTGGATTGGAGCCTGCCGGCGTCGTAATCGGCGCGCTGCAGCCGGATGCTGCCGTGGACGGGAGAATCAGCGGCGGCGGATCCGGCGTCGTTCGTGGCTGCTCCAGCCCTTGGTGAGCGGCCGGGCGATGGTATCGCCCAGCACCACGCCGCCCGCCGTGGCGAGGATGATGGTGAACGCGTTGAACATCTCCACGAGGCCGGCCGTCATGTCGTCGCTGTCGATCGCGATCCCGTACATGGCGCGGAAGATCATGAGCCCGGGCAGCAGGAAGACGATCGCGGGCACGGCGACCACCAGCTGGGGCGCCCCCATCTTCATGGCCACCCAACGCCCCGCCGCTCCGACGACTGCGGCGGCGATGGCCGGGGTCAGCCGCTGGCCGACGCCGATCGTCTCGGAACCGACCAGGGCAAGATACCCCAGCAGCGCGACGCCGGCGGTGGGCAGCACCAGGTTGTGGGCGCTTTGTTCGAACACGGAGGCGCAGGCCACCGCGAAGCCCACCAGCAGCACCAGCAGCCACGTCGGATACGCGATCTGGTCGATCCGGGCGATGTCCAGCTCCCCGATGCCGACAAGGGCGCCGAGCACCAACCCCACCACGATGCCGGCGACGATGCCCCCGTAGATGATCATGGCGGAGAAGAAACGGCCCGCCGCCGTGACGGGGAAGCCGTTGATAGCATCCTGGACCGCCGAGACGAATCTTGAGGACGGAAGCAGCAGCATGATGCCGCCGGCCACGACGATGGCCGGGGAGATCGGCACGCTTAGCGCCCACATGACCATGGCGATGCTGGTCATGACCAGGGACCCGAGCCCGACGGCGAAGAACTCCGGGACCCGCCACCGACCGGCGACCTTGAGCACCTGGGTGACGAGGCAGAATGACGCGAAACCAACCAGCGCACCGACCCACGATCCGCCGATGAACAGGACGAACGCGGCCGTGAAGCCGCCACCCGCGGCAGTCACCATCCAGCGGGGGAACGGCTTGGGCCGGTGGGTGATGTCGTCCAGGCGGTCCACCGCCTGCTGCCGTGTGACGCCGCCGGCCACGATCTCGGAGACCAGCTGGTGGAGCAGCGCCAGGCCTGCGTAGTTGCTGGTCCACGAACGGACCACGCGCAGGATGGTCAGCGGCACCTGGTCGGCCGGCGCGTAGTTCAGGAGGATCGACTGGTTGGTGATGTCCACGTCCACGTGGCGCAGCCCCAGCGAGGCGGTGACCGCGATGATGCTCGTCTCCGCCTCGAGGGCGCCGGCGCCGTAGCGGAACATGGCCTCGGCGAGGTCCAGGGCGAACTCCAGCGTCTTGCGCGCGCTGGCCTCCTGGGCGCCGACCTGGATCGTCGGGTTCGCGTAGGGGCTTCCGACCAGCCGGTCGACGATGGAGAACGCCTGCGTGGGCGGCGCCTCGGATTCCATGAGGCGCGCCAGCATGCGACGGGCCGCCGGATTGGCCCTGGGGACGGGCCGGGCGACGGCGGGATCGATCGGCACCGTGGGAGCCGTTCCCGGCCCCGGACGAGGCACGCCCCAGAGAAGGCGGTTCTTGGAGGTGTTCCTCGCGGGCTTGCGGGCACGGTCGGCCTGCTGGGCGCCGGGGTACGGATCCAGCGCCGGCGCGGAATCGGCCGGAAGGTCCGCCTCGTCCCAGTCGGGCTCGGTCTTCAAGCGGTCGTCGGGAGACCCCGGCAGGTCCGCGCTTCCGGTGGGCAGCACGGCCTCGGTGCGCCGCGGCAGGGCGTGCTTCATTTCCGACGTCGTGACTCGCGGCATCGCCCCGGCGCGCGGGTGAGGATCGGGCGTTCCGCCCGCTCCGTGGGTGGTGTCGTGGGTGTTGCTCGGGGACACGTGGTCTCCTGTCCTGCGGTGCTTGGTGCCTCCACTGTACAACCGGCAAACAGTGGTGTTGCCGGCCCGGGGGGCGGGCCCGGCGAGTGCTTCGTCACGGTCTCCGGAGCACCCGTTCCGCACGCACCCCGGGGCTTTCGCGGCGCCGGGGAATACCCGGCGGGCGACGGCGGTTATTGCATGCGGTTGCATATATCAAAGGAGTCCATCCATGGGACAACAGCTCGAAATCGGCGTCGAAACCTTCGGTGACGTCACGGAGGGCCCCGACGGCCAGCCGCTCCACCATGCCCAGGTCCTGCGGAACATCCTCGCTGAGGCACGCGCCGCCGAGGAGGCGGGACTGGACTTCTTCGGCGTCGGCGAGCACCACCGCCCGGACTACGCCGTGACCGCCCCGGAGGTGGTCCTCGGTGCCATCGCCGGCCAGACCGAGCGCATCCGGCTCGGCTCGGCGGTGACGGTGCTCAGCTCGGACGATCCGGTGCGCGTGTTCCAGCGCTTCGCCACGGTGGACGGGCTGTCCAACGGGCGCGCCGAGGTGATCCTGGGACGTGGCTCGTTCATCGAGTCCTTCCCGCTCTTCGGATACGACCTGAAGGACTACGAGGTCCTGTTCGAGGAGAAGCTGGCGCTGTTCGCCAAGCTCCTGGCGGAGAAGCCGCTCACTTGGCACGGGACCACCCGTCCGGGACTGTCCGGGCAGCGCGCCTACCCGAACACGGAATCGGGCCGGCTCGGCGCGTGGGTGGGCGTCGGCGGCAGCCCCGAGTCCGTGGTCCGCGCGGCGCGGCACGGGCTGCCCCTGTTCATGGCCATCATCGGCGGGGACCCGCTGGCGTTCGAGGGGCTGACACGCCTCTACCGGCGGTCCCTCGAGGAGTTCGGCCACCAGCCGCAACCCGTCGGCGCACACGTGCACGGCTTCGTGGCGGAGACCGACGAGGAGGCCCTGGACACCCTGTGGCCGCACTACGAGCGCCTCATGAACAAGCTCGGCTCCGAACGGGGCTGGCCGCCGGCGTCGAAAATGCGCTTCCAGGCGTCCGCCGGGCCCGCGGGCAACCTCTTCGCGGGCTCGCCCGAGACGGTGGCCAAGAAGTTCGTTCGTGCCGCGAAGGGCCTGGGGCTCTCGCGCCTGGACATCAAGTACAGCAACGGTTCGCTCCCCCACGCGGACATGGTCCGCAGCATCGAACTCCTCGGGACCAAGGTCAAGCCGCTCGTCCTGGACATGATGGCGGACGGGGCGTAGGCGGACCGCGGGCGTCCGCCTACGCCGTCGGACAGGTTGAAAACGAGGAGGGCCCCCGCCGCGGCGGGGGCCCTCCTCGTTGCTCGTGATGATGCCGGTGGTTCTTACTGGACTCGAACCAGCGACCTTTCGCGTGTGAAGCGAACGCTCTAACCAACTGAGCTAAAGAACCGAACTTCGTGCGCCACGCGGGCGTACCAAGCAAGGGTACCGGAGCCGCGGCGGGCCCGCCAAATCCGGCGTATGCTCGGCTGATGGCCCGCTTTCTCGATGTGCACCCGGACAATCCCCAGCCGCGACTGATCGGCCAGGCGGTGGAAATGGTCCGCTCCGGCGGCCTGATCGTCTACCCCACCGACTCCTGCTACGCGTTCGGCGCCCAGATGGGCAACAAGGACGCGCTGGAGCGGATCCGCACCATCCGCCGGCTGGACGACAAGCACCACTTCACGCTGGTCTGCAAGGACTTCGCGCAGCTGGGGCAATTCGTGGAAATCAACAACATGGTCTTCCGCAGCATCAAGGCCGTCACTCCCGGCAGTTACACCTTCATCCTGCCGGCCACCAAGGAGGTCCCCCGCCGCCTTCTCCACCCGAAGAAGAAGACGGTCGGCGTCCGCATCCCGGACCACACGGTGACGCAGGCGCTGCTGGCCGAACTCGGCGAACCGCTCCTGTCCAGCACCCTGCTCCTCCCCGACGAGGACGAACCGATGACCCAGGGCTGGGACATCAAGGAACGCCTCGACCACGTGGTCGACGCCGTCATCGACTCCGGCGACTGCGGCGCCGAGCCGACGACGGTCGTCGACTTCTCCGGCGGCACGGCAGAAGTGGTCCGCGTCGGCATGGGAGACCCCACCCGCTTCGAATAGCCCTCCCCCACCCCCCGAAGTGGACATTACCGAGGGTTAGTTAACCGTGGTTATGTCCACTTCGCGGGGCGGGGCGGGGCTGCGGGGCGGGGTTGGGTTAGGTTCCGCAGAAGGTCCGGTAGTTCCCGAAGTCCTCGGGCGCGGGCGCGGCGTAGCGCTCGAGCCCGGGTCGTTCCTCGAAGGGCGCGGTCACCGCGTCCAACAGCTTCGAGAGCGGCTCCAGGTCTCCGGCGGTCGCCGCGGCGAGGGCCTCCTCCACGAGGTGGTTCCGCGGGATATACGCCGGGTTTGCGCGGTCCGCCGCGTCGCCGTCCGGGCCCAACAGCCTCCAGCGTTCCAGCCAGGCTTCCGCGCCCCCTTCGTCCCCGGCGTCCGCGGCTGGGAACAGCGCGCGGAACCGCGCGTCGCCGCCCCGGGCGGCGGCGCCGAGGCTGCGGTAAAACGAGGTGTGGTCCACCCGCGCCCCGGCGAGCAGCGCCGGAAGCTCGCCGGACAGCGCCGCCGTCGCGTCGTCGTCGGGCAGCCCCAGCTTGTCCGCCATCACTGCCGCGTAGGCGGCGTTGTAGGCCGGCCGGAACGTGCCGAGCTGCTCGACGGCGAGTTCCACCGCCCGGTCGCGGTCCTCGTCGAACAGCGGCAGGAGCGCCTCCGCGAGCCGCGCGAGGTTCCACTCGGCGACGACCGGCTGGCTCCCGTAGGCGTAGCGCCCGCCCGAGTCGATGGAGCTGTACAGGGCGGCCGGGTCGTAGGCGTCCATGAACGCGCACGGGCCGTAGTCGATGGTCTCGCCCGAGATGGTCATGTTGTCCGTGTTCATGACGCCGTGGACGAACCCCACCAGCATCCAGCGCGCCACCAGGGACGCCTGCGCCGCGACGACCTCCCGGAACAGCGCGAGGGCCGGGTTCTCCTCCCCGGCGGCCCACGGATAGTGGCGGTCGATGGCGAAGTCCGCCAGCCGGCGGAGCAGGTCGGTGTCCCCGCCGGCGGCGACGAACTGGAACGTGCCGACGCGCAGGTGACTGGCCGCGACGCGGGTCAGCACCGCGCCGGGCAGTTCCGTCTCGCGCCGGACGGTGCTCCCGGTCTCGACGACGGCGAGCGAGCGCGTCGTGGGGATTCCCAGGGCGTGCATCGCCTCGGCGACGACGAATTCGCGCAGCATGGGCCCGACGGCGGCCAGCCCGTCCCCGGCGCGGGCGAACGGCGTGGCGCCGGAACCCTTCAGGTGGATGTCCCGCAGCGTCCCGTCTGCCGCGGAGACCTCGCCGAGCAGGAGCGCGCGCCCGTCCCCGAGCCGCGGCGAATACGATCCGAACTGGTGTCCCGCATAGCCCTGCGCCACCGGAGTCGCGCCGTCGGGGACGGCGTTGCCGACCAGGAGGCGCAGGCCCTCCGCGGTCCGGAGCGCCGCCGGGTCCAGACCGAGTTCTTGGGCCAGCGGCTCGTTCAACGCGAGCAGGCGGGGTTCGGCGACCTCGGCGGCCTCCCACGGGATGGCCAATTCGGGCAGTTCGCGGGCGAAGCGTCCCCCGAGCGCGATGCCTGGCTGGAGTGGAGTCCTCATCCTTCGAGGGTACTCCCGGCGCGCGCGCAGCAGGCCGCTAACCGGCGCTCGTCTCCCCCGTCGCCGGTTCCTTGCCCCCGGCGTTCCCGGCTGAGCGCGCGAGCGTCGCGCGGGCGTGCCGCAGCAGCGGCTCGTCGACCATCCGCCCCTCGAACGTAAAGGCCCCGCCGGACTCTTCCGCGGCCGCCAGCACCCGCCGGGCGCGGTCGGCTTCCTCCTCGGTCGGGGTGAAGGCGCGGCGGATGACGGGCATCTGGCCCGGGTGGATGGAGGCCTTGGCGCCGAACCCGGACGCCTGCGCGTCCACCGACTCGGCCAGCAGCCCCTCGTGGTCGGGAATGTCGACGTAAACCGAGTCGATGGCGGTCTTCCCGAACGCGCCGGCCGCCAGCAGCACCCGCGAGCGGGCGTGCGCGGCGACGTCGCGGTAGGCCCCGGAGGCGTCCCGGGACGATGATCCGCCGAGCGAGGCAACCAGGTCCTCGGCACCCCACATCAGCGCGACGACGTTGCGTTCCGCCGCGATGGCCGGCGCGTTGAGCACGCCCAGCGCCGTCTCGCACAGGGCCACGACGTCGTAGTCCGCCAGTCCCGCGAGGTCCTCCGCGGTCTCGGCCTTGGCCAACATCACCGTGCGGTAGACCGTGGCGCGCAGGGCGGCCAGGTCGGCGTCGTAATCGGTCGTTCCGGCGGGGTTGACGCGCACGATGGTCCGCGCGGGGTCCAGCGGGTTTCCGGCGAGGGCCGTGCGGGCCTCCGCGCGCTTGCCGGGCGCGACGGCGTCCTCCAGGTCCAGGATGACGGCGTCCGCCCGCTCCAGGGCCTTCGCGTAGCGGTCCGGGCGGTCGGCCGGGCAGAACAGGATGGCGGGGCCCATGGCGAAATCACGCATTCCGGACCTCCCCCGTCCCGGCGACGGCGGTCCGGTGTGCGTCCCTAGTCCACATCAGGCAGGTCCGCGTGGCCGTGGCGACCACGACGCCGTCCTGGTTCCGCCCCGTGTGCCGCATGGTCGCGATCCCCTGCCCCGGGCGGGACTTGGAGGGCCTGACCTCGGTGACCTCGGTTTCGGTGTACAGCGTGTCCCCGTGGAACATCGGATGGGGGAACTTCACGTCGTCCAGGCCCAGCTGGCCGATGATGGTGCCCTCGGTCATCTGCGGCACCGACTGGCCCACCATGGTGCCCAGCGTCAGGAGCGAATTCACCAGCCGCTGGCCAAAGGGCTGCGTGGCGCTCCAGGCCGCATCGAGGTGCAGCCCCTGGTTGTTCATGGTCAGCGACGTGAACAGGACGTTGTCCGCCTCGGTGAGGGTGCGCCCGGGCCGGTGCACATAGACCACGCCCTCGCGCAGCTCGTCGAGGTAGAAGCCGCGCTGTTCCACGCGCTCCGGTTCGGTGGCGCTCATGCGCTGGTCTCCAGTTCGGTCGGGACGGCGTCCGCGGACGGCCCGCCGTCGGTTTTGTCGACGTCGGGGGTGTCGGGGGTGTCGGGGGTGTCGATCCGCACGGTGGCGACCAGCTGTCCGGCCTTCACGAGGTCGCCCGCCTTGAGCGCGCCCATGCTGACGACGCCGTCCCCCGGCGAAAGCATGTGGTGTTCCATTTTCATCGCCTCGATCGACGCGAGCACCTGGCCGGCGGCGACGAGCTCGCCGTCGGCCACCCGGACGGCGATCACGGTGCCGGGCATCGGCGCGCGGACCTCCGGGGACGTGGCCGAGGCCCCGCGGTCCAGCGCCGCGAGTTCTCGCGACAGCCGTTCGGCGCGGTCCAGCGGTCGGATGGCGGCGCTCCGGCCCTGGCCGCCGAGCCACACCGTGCCGTCGGGGCCGACGGCGCTGCGCACGGGCCGGACGACGCCGTCCACCGCAAGCAGGTCCGGTCCGGCCGCGTCGACGGCGTATGCGCGCCCGTCGATGTCGACCGACGAACCGGTCGGCGTCGCCCGGTGGGAAACCGTGTGGATTTCGCCGTCGGTCTCGAGGTGCAGCACCGAACCGGCGTGCCGCCCCAGCCGCCACCCGTCGGCGCGGCCCCACGCACCGCCGCTCCGGGCTCCGCTCGTTCCAGCGTCGGGGGTGCGCGCGAGGTGCGCGGCGAGCGCCAGGTCTTCGCCGGACACGGCGCGGAATGCCATCTCCGGCATCTTGCGGCCGATCAGGTTCGTGTCGAGGCGCCCGGCGGCGACGTCGTCGTCGGCCAGGAGCAGTCGCAGGTATTCGATATTCGTGTGCACCCCCAGCACCACGGTCCCGGCGAGCGCGCGGTCCAGCACCGCCAGCGACGCGGCGCGGTCCTCGCCCCACGCGATGACCTTCGCGAGCATCGGGTCGTAGAACGCGGGGACCTCCAGGCCGTCGCGCAGGGAGGAATCCACGCGCACGTGCCCCCCGGAGGGTTCGACCGCGGAGAGGATGGTGCCGATCGAGGGCAGGAAGCCGTGCGCGGGGTCCTCGGCGTAGACGCGCGCCTCGACGGCGTGGCCACGCAGCTCCACCTGTTCCTGGGTGAAGGGCAGCGGCTGTCCGGCGGCGATGCGCACCTGCCATTCGACCAGGTCGACCGACTCCCCGCCGACGCGGACCACCTCCTCCGTCACGGGGTGCTCGACCTGCAGGCGCGTGTTCATTTCCATGAAGAAGAACTCGCCCGGGTTCTCGTCGCTGACGAGGAACTCCACGGTTCCGGCGCCGACGTAGCCGACGGAGCGCGCGGCCGCGACGGCGGCGGCGCCGATCTCCGCGCGGATGCGGCCGCCGTCGTCCAGGCCCTCCAGCAGCGGCGAGGGTGCCTCCTCGATGACCTTCTGGTGGCGGCGCTGCAGCGAGCATTCGCGCTCCCCCAGGTGCACAGAGTTGCCGTGGCGGTCGGCCAGGACCTGCACCTCGATGTGGCGGGGATTGCGCACCAGCCGCTCCAGGAACAGGGTGTCGTCGCCGAACGCGCCGAGCGCCGTGCGGCGCGCGCTGGCCAGCGCGTCGGGCAGCTCGGCCTCGCTCTCGACGACGAACATGCCCTTGCCGCCGCCCCCGGCGGAGGGCTTGATGAGCAGGGGGAAGCCGACGCCGGCCGCGGCGGCCGTCAGCGCGGCGTCGTCGAGCCCGGGTTCGGCGATGCCCGGGACAACCGGGACGCCGTGGGACACCACGTGGTTCTTGGAGCGGATCTTGTCGCCCATGAGGTTGATGGAGGCGACGTCGGGCCCGATGAACACTATGCCCGCCTGTTCCAGGGCGCGGCCGAATCCGACGTTCTCGGACAGGAAGCCGTAGCCGGGGTGCACGGCTTGCGCCCCGGTGCGTCGGCAGGCCCCGAGGATCGCGTCGATGTCCAGGTAGCTTTCGTTGGCCGGGCCGGGACCGACGCGCACGGCGACGTCGGCCTCGGCGACGTGGCGGGCCCCGGCGTCGGCGTCCGAATACACGGCCACGGAGCGGATGCCGAGCGCCCGGAGCGAACGGATGACGCGGACGGCGATCTCCCCGCGGTTGGCCACGAGCACCGTGTCGAAGAGGGGGTGGTTCACGATGGGTCCGTTCTGGGGGGCTGGGGTCGGGGTCGTCATCGGCGGGCGCTCACATGCGGAAGACGCCGAAGGACGTCTCCGGCAGGGGCTGCCGGGCGCAGACGTCCAGCGCCATGCCGAGCACGCGGCGCGTGTCCGCGGGGTCGATCACGCCGTCGTCCCACAGCCGGGCCGTGGAGTAGTAGGGGTTGCCCTGGGCCTCGTACTGCTCCTTGATGGGCGCCTTGAAGGCCTCCTCGTCGGCGTCGTCCCAGGTGTTGCCGGCGCCCTCGATCTGGTCGCGTTTGACGGTGGCCAGCACCGAGGAGGCCTGGTTGCCGCCCATGACGGAGATGCGCGCGGCCGGCCACATCCACAGGAAACGCGGCGAGTACGCGCGCCCGCACATGGAGTAGTTGCCGGCCCCGAAGGAGCCGCCGATGACCACCGTGAGTTTGGGGACCCGCGCGGTGGCGACGGCGGTGACCATCTTCGCGCCGTGCTTGGCGATGCCCCCGGCCTCGTAGTCCCGGCCCACCATGAACCCGGCGAGGTTCTGCAGGAACACCAGCGGGATGCCGCGTTGGTCGCACAGCTCGATGAAGTGCGCGCCCTTGAGCGCGGACTCGGCGAACAGGACGCCGTTGTTCGCGAGGATGCCGACCTTGTGGCCGTGGATGCGGGCGAATCCGGTGACCAGCGTGGTCCCGTAGTTGGCCTTGAACTCGTGGAATCCGCTGCCGTCCGTGATCCGGGCGATGACCTCGCGGACGTCGTAGGGGGCGTTCACGTCGGTGGGGACGGCGCCGTAGAGCTCGGCCGGATCGGACAGCGGCTCGGCGGCCTGTTCGGCGATGTCCCACGCTGGTGCCGGGCCGGGCGGCAGTGTCTCGATGATGTTGCGCACGATCTCCAGCGCGTGCGCGTCGTTTTCCGCCAGGTGGTCCACGACGCCGGACGTGCCGGCGTGGAGTTCCCCGCCGCCGAGTTCCTCGGCGGTGACGATTTCCCCGATGGCCGCCTTCACCAGCGGCGGGCCGCCCAGGAAGATGGTGCCCTGGTTCCGGACGATCACGGTCTCGTCGCTCATCGCCGGGACGTACGCGCCGCCGGCCGTGCAGGAGCCCAGGACCGCGGCGATCTGCGGGATCTTGCGCGCCGAGAGGTTGGCCTGGTTGTAGAAGATGCGCCCGAAGTGGTCGCGGTCCGGGAAGACCTCGTCCTGCATGGGCAGGAACGCCCCTCCCGAGTCCACGAGGTAGACACACGGCAGCCCGTTTTCCAGCGCGATCTCCTGCGCGCGGAGGTGCTTCTTGACCGTCATGGGGAAGTAGGTGCCGCCCTTGACGGTGGCGTCGTTGGAGATGACCAGGACGTGCCGGCCGTGGACCAGGCCGATCCCGGCGATGACTCCGGCTCCGGGGCAGTCACCCCCGTACATGTCCTCGGCCGCCAGCGGCGCGATCTCGAGGAAGGGCGAGCCGTCGTCAAGCAGGGCGTCGACGCGCTCGCGGGGCAGGAGCTTCCCGCGCCCCTGGTGGCGGCGGCGCGACGCCTCCGAGCCGCCGAGTGCGGCCCGGTCCAACCGCTTGCGCAGTTCCTCGACGAGGGCCTTCTGCCGCTCCGCGTTCTCCGCGAAACCGGGGGCGCTGGCGTCGACGTTGCTGGTCAGGGAGTCCACGGGGTCTCTTTCGTTGCGGGTCGGTGTGGGGGTTCGCTGCCGAGGCGGCGGGGCACGACGACGAAATCGGCGCCTTCGAGGTCGGCCTGGTCGACGTCGAGGATCCGGCAGGCCATGCTCACGAAATAGCGCTGGACCTCCTCGAGGCGCAGGCGCCCGTCGGCGCGGTACCAGTGCGCGACGCCGGTCCCCATCTCCATCAGCGCGAGGCGGGCCATGGCGAGGTCCTCGGTGGTGAAAGCCCCCACGCGCGCCCCGCGCTCCAGGACCTGCGCGAAGAGCGACTCGTACTCGTCGCGGAGGGCCTGCATGGTGGCGCGGTTGCCGTCGGAGAGGGCGCGCATCTCGTAGTCGGTGACGCGGGCGGTGAGCTGGTTGGTGGCCGTGAAGCCCACGTGGGAGGAGATCAGTCCGGCGAGCTGGATGGCCGGCTCGGCGCTGGCGCGGAGGGCCTCGGACCCCGAGCGGATGAGCTCGTCGAGGCAGTCGCGCATGATGCTGACCAGCAGGTCTTCCTTGCTGCCCACGTAGTGGTAGAGCGTCGCCGAGTTGATGCCGGCGGCGGATCCCAGTTCGCGTATGCCGGTGGCGGCGAAGCCCCGCGCGGCGAAGAGGGACACCGCGGCCCGCTGGACACTGCCCAAATCCATGCCGTGGAACATCCTCGTCCGTCGGATCCAAAGCCCGATCAGTTGATTGGGCCGTAGTGATCAGTAAAGCCCAGCAACTTAACATCCGTCAATCGATTGATTGGGAGCGGATAGCGATTCCCGCCGCCCGGGCGGCGGCCACTAGGGACGCAGTCGCTCCAGATGCGCATCCAGCTGTGCCTCCAGCCGCTCCGGCGCATTGACCCCGGAGTCCAAGACCGCGGCCACCTGCGCGCCGAGCAGGAACGTCAGCAGCCCCTCCGCGAGGGTCTCGACCGGGAGATCCGCGGTGATTTCTCCCGCGTCCCGCGCCTGGCCGAGCCACGCCGACATGGATGAGCGCCACTCGCCCATGGCGGCCGCGTTGATCTCCATCTTGTCCGGGTCATGGATGGCCACCTGCCAGAACGGGATCACCACGCGCGCCTCGTCGATCCGGACGGAGTCCAGCGGAAGAACCTCCAAGCCGAACACCCTGAGCGCATCCAGCCCGCGGAGGCCCTCGACCGCGGCGGCGACTCGGAGATTCGTCCGCTCGAAGACATACGAATACGTCGCCTCGACGAGGCTGGCCTTCGTGGCGAAGTAGGGCTTGATCGCCCCGTTGGCGAACCCGGCCTCCGCCGCGACGTCGCGCAGCGTCATGGCCTCCAACCCGCTGCGCGCCACGACGCGCCACGCCACTTCCACGAGATCCCTGCGCCGGCGGTTGTGGTCAACGATCTTGGGCATGTGCCCATCGTATAGAGCCACGGGCGCCCTCCCCGAGCCCACGCCACCGGACCGTCACGGAATATGCCACGGATAAGACCCTTGTGCTCGGCGTCACTCCGACTTATTCTCTACGTAGAGAGAATAATAAAGTGGTCCGCATCACACGGCACCCGCTCCGCCCCCTCCCCCGGAAGGTCAACATGTCCCCCCACGACACCCTGCCCGTCAGCGCCTCCTCGAGGCACGTGTTGTCCACCCCGGACGAGGTCTCCCTGGTCCGCGAGACCCTCGCCGCGGCCGGTCACTTCGGCGAGACGACGCGCGTCGCCTATTTCGGTCTCGTCGATCCGCCTCGCGGAGCCAACGTGCCCGCGGCCGAGCGCCTGTTCCGAGCGTTCCTGATGGACACCGCCGGGGGACGGCCGAAGGACGTCGTGGTGTCGACCGCCCGGGCCGAAGTGGTCAGCGTGGTCGAATTGGACACCTCGGTGACGGGCGAACTGCCCGTCGTGGACGAGGAGTACGGTCTGGTCGAGGAGATCCTGTCCACCGATACCGCGTGGCTCGCGGCCCTTGAGAAGCGCGGTCTCGACGTGGCCAAGGTGCGCGTCGCCCCGCTTTCCGCGGGCGTCTTCGAATACCCGGAGGAGAAGGGACGGCGGATCCTGCGCGGGCTCGCGTTCCTCCAGGAACACCCCGAGGATTCCGCATGGGCCCATCCGATCGACGGGCTCGTCGCCTACGTCGACGTCGCGGCGCGGAGCGTGGACCAGGTGCTCGACTTCGGCGTCGTTCCCGTGCCCGCCGAACACGGAAACTACACGGACCCCGAACTCACCGGCCCCATGCGCACCACGCAGAAGCCGATCAGTATCACCCAGCCGGAAGGGCCGTCCTTCACTGTGGCGGACGGCAACCACGTGTTGTGGGAGAAGTGGAGCCTGGACATCGGCTTCGACATGCGCGAGGGCCTGGTGCTGCACAACATCGGGTTCGAGGACGGCGGCCGGACGCGTCCGATCCTGAATCGCGCCTCCATCGCCGAGATGGTCGTCCCCTACGGCGACCCCTCGCCGGTCCGCAGTTGGCAAAACTACTTCGACACCGGCGAGTACATGCTGGGCCAGTTCGCGAACTCGCTCGAACTCGGGTGCGACTGCCTCGGCGAGATCCACTACCTCTCCCCCACCATCACGGACGCCTTCGGGAATCCGCGGACCATCGCCAACGGCATCTGCATGCACGAGGAGGACTGGTCCATCCTCGCCAAGCACTCGGACCTGTGGAGCGGCGTGAACTACACGCGCCGCAACCGCCGCCTGGTCATCTCCTTCTTCACCACCATCGGCAACTACGACTACGGGTTCTACTGGTACCTCTACCTGGACGGAACGATCGAGTTCGAGGCCAAGGCCACCGGCGTCGTCTTCACCAGCGCACAGCCCTCGAAGGACTACCCGTACTCCTCGGAGATGGCCCCCGGGCTCGGGGCTCCGTTCCACCAGCACCTCTTCGGCGCCCGTCTCGACTTCGCCCTCGACGGCGGACCGAACCGCGTCGTGGAGGAGGAGGCGGTGCGCGTTCCGATGTCCGCCGAGAACCCGCGGGGCAACGCCTTCACCCGCAAGCGGACCGTGCTGACCAGCGAATCCCAGGCAGGCCGGGACGCTGACATGGCCGCCGGCCGGACGTGGGTGGTGCAGAACGCCGACTCGCTCAACCGCCTCGGCGAGCCGGTCGGATACAGGCTCCACCCGGAGGGCCAACCCACCCTGCTGGCCGACCCGCAGTCCTCGGTCGCCCGGCGCGCCGCCTTCACCACCAAGACGCTGTGGGTCACCCGCTACGACGAAAGCGAAAGGTACCCCACCGGGGACTTCGTGAACCAGCACCCCGGCGGCGCGGGACTGCCCGAATGGATCAAGGCGGACCGCAACATCGACGGCGAGGACCTGGTGGTCTGGCACACCTTCGGACTGACCCACTTCCCGCGGGTCGAGGACTGGCCGATCATGCCGGTCGACACCGCCGGGTTCAGGCTGCGGCCCGAGGGCTTCTTCGACCGCTCGCCCGTCCTGGACGTGCCCGCGCCGGCGTCGGGCAAGAAGTGCCACCGGTAGGAGCGGCGGCGGCCGGGGCGCTCGGCGCCCATGCCTGGCTGCTGGCCGCGCACGACCACGGCGTCGCCTTGAACCTGGTCCTGATCCCCATGCTCCTGGTCTGCGCGTGGTGCGCCGTCCACACCTGGCGGCACACATCCCGCCGCGGGCTCGCGCTGCTGCAGGCCATGTCCCTGGCCATGGCGATCGGGCATGTCGTCCTGGCCCTCGGCGTCCCGGGCATCACCGCCGCCACGCCCCACGCGGGCCACGGCGCGCCCGGGACACTCACGGCGGCCGCCGCCCCGGCTGCCATGGGCATGCTCGGCGTCGCGGGCCTCGAACTCCTCGTTGCCGGATACGCCGGATACGCGAAGCGCCCACTGGCACGCCGGATTCCCGCTTCGCTCTGAACTTCTTTCCACCCACCACGAACACCCAGGAGAACACGCCATGACGACCCCATCCGATACCCAGACCGCC
This sequence comes from Arthrobacter arnarulunnguaqae, assembly GCF_051262515.1. Taxonomy (NCBI): domain Bacteria; kingdom Bacillati; phylum Actinomycetota; class Actinomycetes; order Micrococcales; family Micrococcaceae; genus Arthrobacter; species Arthrobacter arnarulunnguaqae. The sequence continues at coordinate 160,651 of NZ_JBIMER010000004.1, forward strand.
ACCTGCGAAAACCTGCTCGCGTCCATCCAGCCGGACACCGGCGGGCGGGAGATCAAGGACCCCGCCACCGGCGAGGTGGTCGGCCGCGCCCCCGAGCACACGGTCGCGGACCTCGAAGCCGCGATCTCCGCGGCCGCCGCCGCGCAACCGGCATGGGCAGCACTCGGCCACGCCGAGCGCAGCGCGCACCTGAACCGGGCCGCCGACGCCGTCGAGGCCTCCTCCGGGGCCCTTGCCGAGCTGCTCTCCCGCGAACAGGGCAAACCGCTGAACGGGCCCAACGCGCGCTTCGAGGTCGGCGCCTGCGCCGCCTGGCTGCGCGCCACCGCGTCGTTCGAGATCGAACCGGAGGTCCTGGTCGACGACGACGGCGGCCGCGCCGAACTCCACTACCGCCCGCGCGGCGTCGTCGGCGCCATCGGCCCCTGGAACTGGCCCATGATGATCAGCATCTGGCAGCTCGCCCCGGCCCTGCGCATGGGCAACACCGTGGTCCTCAAGCCCTCCGGGAACACACCCCTGTCCGTCCTGGCCCTGGTGCGCGTACTCAACACGGCCCTGCCCGCCGACGTCCTCCACGTCGTCTCCGGCCGCCGCGACGTCGGCGCCGTCCTCGCCTCCCACCCGGACATCGCCAAGATCATGTTCACCGGCTCCACCGCGGCCGGACAGGACATCATCCGCTCCTCCGCCGGCACCGTGAAGCGCCTGACCCTCGAGCTCGGCGGCAACGACGCTGGCATCGTCCTGCCCGACGCCGACCCGGCCGCGATCGCCCAGGACCTCTTCTGGGGCGCGTTCATCAACACCGGCCAGACCTGCGCCGCGCTCAAGCGCCTCTACGTCCACGAGGAGATCTACGACGACGTCGTCGCCGCCCTGACCGACGTCGCCAAGGCCATGCCCATGGGTGTCGGACTCGACGAGAACAACGTCCTCGGGCCCCTGCAGAACCGGGCGCAGTACGACGTCGTCGCGAACCTCGTCCAAGCCGCCAAGGACGCCGGCGCCCGCATCGTCCTTGGCGGGAACCCCGTCCGGGACCAGCCCGGCTACTTCTACCCGACCACCCTCGTCGCGGACATCGAAGACGACAACCCGCTGGTCACCCAGGAGCAGTTCGGCCCCGCCTTGCCGATCGTGAAGTACTCCACCGTCGACGAGGCCGTCGCGATGGCCAACGGGCTAGACGTCGGCCTCGGCGCCTCCGTCTGGTCCTCCGACACCGACGCCGCCCGCGCGGTCGCCGCCCGCATCGAGGCCGGAAGCGTGTGGATCAACAAGCACGGCACCGTCGACCCCCGCGTCCCCTTCGGCGGCGCCAAGGCCTCCGGCTACGGACTCGAGTTCGGCGTCGAGGGACTCAAGCACCTCGGACAACCCCAAATCATCAGCTACTAGGTCCGCCGTTTAACCCCAAGGAGTAGTCATGGCCCTACAGTCCCCACACCAAGCCCCCACGACTCAGGCGGGCCTCGGGCGACGCCGCCTCGGCGTTCCGGCCCTGGTCTTCATGATCATCGCCGCATCCGCGCCGCTGACCGTCGTGGCGGGAGGGGTGACCAGCAACTACGCCGTCAGCGGGTTGCTCGGCATCCCGCTGTCGTTCGTGGTGCTCGGCGCGGTGCTGCTGGTGTTCGCCGTCGGGTACACCGCGATGAGCCGCCACGTTCACAACGCCGGCGCCTTCTACGCCTACATCTCGCGCGGGCTCGGCAAGCCCGCCGGCATCGGTTCGGCCTGGATCGCGCTCGTCTCCTACAACGCCATGCAGGTGGGGATCTACGGCCTGTTCGGATTCGCGCTTTCCTCCTTCGTGGGGGGCCTCTCCGGAATCGACGTGCCGTGGTGGGCCTCTGCCCTGGTCGGCTGGGTCGTCGTGGCCCTGCTGGGGGTCAACAAGGTGGATCTCTCCGCGAAGGTCCTGGGCGTGTTGGTGGCCCTGGAGTTCGCCGTTGTGGTGGTCTACGACGTCCTGGCCGTGGGCGCCGCTCCGGAGGGCGTCACGGCAGCCTCGCTGTCGCCGGGAAACCTCTTCACCGCCGGCGTCGGGGCGGCCCTGGCCTTCAGCATCGCCGCGTTCATGGGATTCGAATCCGGCGCCATCTACAACGAGGAGGTCAAGGACCCGCGGGTGACGGCCCGCCGGGCGACCCTGATCGCCGTGTCCGTGATCGCTGGCTTCTACGCGCTGTCCGCGTGGGCCGTGGCGGTCGGTGAGGGCGACTCCGCCGTCGTGGACCGCTCCCGCGAGTTCGGTCCGGACCTGATGTTCGTGTTCCTGGCCGAGCGCGGGCCCGCGTGGCTGGTGGACGTCTCCGCCCTGCTGTTCATCACCAGCCTGCTCGCGGCGCTCATCGCCTTCCACAACGTGGTGGCCCGGTACCTCTTCTCGCTGGGCCGCGAAGGGGTGTTGCCTCCGATCCTGGCGCGCACGAATCCACGCACGCAGGCTCCGGCCGCCGGCTCGCTCGCGCAGTCCGCGGTGGCTCTGGTGGTCTTGGTGCTGTTTGCCTGGGCGGGCGCCGGCCACGAATACGGTCCGCTGTTCCCGGTGCTGACCATGTTCACCTGGCTGACCAACACCGGCGCCTTCGGCCTGGTGCTCCTGATGGCGCTGACCTCGTTCGCCGTCGTCGGCTACTTCCGGCGTCAGCCGCACGGGTTGGGCGCGTGGACGCGCATCGTCGCGCCGGTGGTGGCCGGCGTGGCGCTGACGGCGCTTTTCGGCGCCATCGTCGCCAACTTCGACGTCCTGATCGGGCTCGAAGGGGCCAGCGTGCTGTCGTGGCTGTTGCCGGCAGCGGTCGTGGTGCCAGGCGTCGCAGCCTTCGCGTGGGCCTTCCGGCTACGGACAGCGAATCCGGCCGTCTACGCGCGCGTGGGGCGGGGCGGGGAGGCGGGCTGATGGCTACGAACCGGTCCCCAACCGGATCGTAGCCATCCTCCCCCTATGCACTTCCCCCAGTGCGAACGGCCTGCGGCCTTCCCCTCGTCTGCGAGCCGTGCGGACAGTTTCTCCGGTAAGCGAGCGATCCACAAGAGCAGAAGTGGATTTCGTGTCAAATTGGGGCTGGTGGGACCAATGGTCACATGGGACGAAAAAGGCGTGGCCACCCCCGCGGCCACGCGCTAGCTCCAACGACACCCTCGGTGCCCGTCGCGCCCCGGCTCGCGCCGGGGCCGGCTTTCTTAGCCCTCGCAGTCCTTGCAGAACTTGATGCCCTTGGACTCGCGGGCGACCTGCGACCGGTGCCGCACCAGGAAGCACGAGCCACAGGTGAACTCGTCCTCGCCTTGGGGCACGACGGTGACGTTCAGCTCCTCGTCGGAGAGGTCCGCGTCCGGAAGGGTGACGCCGTCGATGTTTTCGGACTCGTCCAGCTCGGCCGAGACGTTCCGCGCATCCGGGGCGCCCATGGTCTGGACAGTCTTCAGCGTGGCGTCCGACGCCTCGGCAACATCCGGGCGCATCTCGTCGTAGTCCTGGGCCATGCGGCTCCTCCAATTCATGTTTCGGTCGGTGGCTAGGGTACACCCCGAAACTGCTTTGGCAAGCATCCGCCCGAAACTTGTCCTCCTCGGGTGTCGCGGCCCGGGGGCGCCTCACATGAACAGCGCTATGGACCCCGACAGCACCGCCAGCAGTCCGACCACCAGCACCAGCCCCACAGCCACCGTCAGAACCCCCATGACAGCCAGCCACGCCACCGTTCTCATTTCGCCCATGCCTTCATTCGTCCCGTCGTGATCACGTGACCACGCCTTCCACTCAAGCCCAGACAACGGCATGACGCGGGCCGAAACCACCGTCGTTACACAGTCGGAATGCATTCGTGCCGAACCGGTTACCTTGGCTGAGACGACCACCGTATGAAAGGCCTCAACGGGTGCGGCGAGTGGTCTTTGCCCGCAAGTGCAGCCGTGAGATCCAGTACGCCGAGCACCAGCCGCAAGGTGCCGTTGAGCACGTAGAGCCCCCCTCGTGCACCTCCGGGTCGGGCTCCTCCAGCGGCTCCTCCGCATGCAGCACGTGTTTGTACGCCTGGATCCCACCCGGCCGGCGCGTCAACGGCAGATCGGTGCCACGGTGCCCTTCGATGGGGCGGAGATGCACGCGCGGGTCGCCGGTGGTCGGCGCTCCCACCAACTCGTCGAGGGGACCCGGCGCGCCTTCGCCAGCGGCAACAGCAACTCGAGGTCCGGTACAACGTCGAACGCTGCGGGGATCATCGTTCCCGGAACCGCCATAGGCACCGCAGGCGTCACCTATCCGCGCTACCGCTTCCGCACCACGTTCGACGGCGGAACGGTGGGGCAGGGAGGTGCTGCACTGCCCCTTCTGCCACGGATGGGAGGTCCGTGATCGGCGCATCGGGGTCCTCGGCACCGGCGCCATGTCCGTGTAACAGGCGTTGCTCTTCAGGCAGTGGAGCGGAAGCATCACGCTCTTCCTCAACGACACGGTGGAGCCCACCGCGCAGGAGTGGGAGCACTTGGCGGCGCGGGGCGTCATCGTCGTCGACAGCGCGGTCGCCCGCGTCCTGAACGACGGCGTCGGCGGCGCCCTCAGCGAAGTGGAACTGGCCCGCGGACGGGTGTTGCGGTGGACTCCCTGACAGTCGAGCCGCGCTTCGTCGCCAACGCCGGGATCTTCGCGGGCTTGGGGCTGGACGTCGTCCAGCACCCGGCCGGGGTCGGCGAGCACCTTGCCGTGGACGAAATGGGAGCCGCCGCGGTGGACGGCGCGTGGGCCGCGGGCAACGTGGCAAACCTGATGCTGCAGGTTCTGCCGGCGGCGGCGTCCGGCTCGACCGCCGCGATGGCCATCAACAACGACCTGATGGCCGAGGAGCTGCAACGGGACCTGATGGCGTACCGAAGCGCATCCACTATCGCGACGGACCGTGAAGCGGGCACTATGGGAGCGGAGGTTTCCCGATGAAGACACACCACCAGCACCACGACCATGGTCCGCGCGAGTTCGACGAGACGTTTTGGAACGCCCGGTACGGCGAGAAGCAGCGGATTTGGAGCGGCAAACCGAATCCCCAGTTGGTCGCCGAGACCGAGGGCATTGCGCCGGGGACAGCGCTCGACGTCGGCTGCGGCGAGGGAGCCGACGCGCTGTGGCTGTCTTCCCGCGGCTGGCGGGTCACCGGCGTCGACATCTCGTCGGTCGCGCTGGACCGCGCCGCCGGTCACGAACGGGAATCCGGCGCCCCACACGACGGCGGCGAGCGCCACCCCGTGCGTTGGGAGCATCACGACTTGACCAGTTGGGATCCGCCGTCCGAGTCCTTCGACCTGGTCACCGCCCAGTACATGCACCTGCCCGCGGCCCAGCGCGACCCGCTGTTCCGTGCCCTGGCGCGGGCGGTGGCACCGGGCGGCACACTGTTGGTCGTGGGGCACCACCCGTCGGACATGCAGACCGCGGCGTCGCGTCCCGACCGCCCGGACCTTTACTACAACGCGGCCGACGTGGCCGCCCTGCTCGACGACACGTGGTTGCACGAGGTCCTCGAATCCCGCCCGCGCGAAGGCAGCGGACCTGAAGGCGCTAAGCTCGCCGTGGCCGACGCGGTCTACCGCGGTCGGCGCCGCCTAGCTCGTCCGCACGGGTGAAAAGGCGTCGCCCAGGGTCGTGAAGTCGTATCCCATGTCCAGCAGTGCGGGCACCACGGCCGCGAGTCCCGCGGCCGTGCCCGATTCGGGGTGGTTTGCGTGCGCAAGGATGATGTCGCCCGTACGGGACTTGGCGGTCTCCGATGCGACCAGCGCCGCGGGGTAGGTCGCCCCGGCGTCGGCATTGACGCTGAAGCCAGCCGGCGTCAGGCCAAGCGCGAAGCAAATCTCCGCCGCGACGGCGTCCAGGAATGCCGTGCCGGGACGGAAGAACCGGGGACGTTGTCCGGATATCTCCGCGAGCAGAGCGTCGTTGGACATGACTTCCTCGTTTCGGGCCACCGCAAAAATCCAGCGTCAAGGCGATTCCGAAGTCCGGATCAGGGAGCAACAGGGGAACCTTCGGCGCCTCGAGGCCCCAATAGGTAGGTGTGCGTCCGGCGAAGGCGGCGGTGATCTCGTCCCGCGAGGGCCGTGGCCGGACCGAAGGTCCGGGACTGGGGGTTGGCGGCGAGCCGGGGGCAGGCTGGGAAGCGGACGGTGCGGGGATGCGTCGGGGACGGGTGTGGGCCGTGGCTGTCCGGCGACTTCAGTTGCGGGACGGCATCCGGCCAGCACCAACGCCGCAGCGGACAGCAGGACCACACGACGCGCCGGCCCCCGACCGTAGGCACTTCTGACGATGGAATTCCCCAGTTTTTTTCGTGGCGGCCCGACGCACCCGCGCAAAAGCCAAGGGAGACCGTTTCCCACGGACCAACATACAGCGCCCCGCGTTGTCCCCTAGATCCGTGCCGCCGAGTTGGCGGGGCTATCCTCGGGATTCCAGCCTCTTTCGGCCGTTTCCTCCTCAGGTGTCCGCGGCTTGGCATCGGGCGTCCGGGCGTAGCGCCATGCAGCTGCCCCAACGGAAACCAGGATGGCGGCCACCGCCGCGATCATCCACGCGCGGTGGGATCCGGACCGGGCCGGTTCGGCAGGCAGCACGACGGGCGCGGCCTTCGGCGCGACGCGGTGCAGCCCCTCGTGGATGCGGGGGGTCACGCTCTCCACTCCACCGGCGAGCTCGTCGGCGAGCCGACGCACCACTGCCTGGATCCGGGGGGACGCGGATTCGACGCCGGCGTCCAGACCCAGCACGGCCCGTTGCAGGGCGGCTTCAACACCGGGGGTAGCCCATTCCCTCCCCTTGGCTAGCCGGACCGCGAGATTCTCCGAAAGCTGACGGGTCCTGGCGTTTTGGACCAATGGCTCTACCGTGCGCATGAATGCCTCCTCGTTGCTTGGAACCATCCACAGCGTACGGCTGGACGTCGTCCGAATACAGGCCAAGCCGAACGGGATTTCCATACCCCATTTCGCCGTGGGCGACCTATGCTTCGAAGCCGACACCCTGGTGAAAGGCTCACATCGTGTTTCTGTTCTTCGGCATGCGTTCGGTCCACCGGACGTCCGTCGTCGGACCGGCAACCTGCCGCGTCTGCGGTCGGCAAGCGCTTCAAGAGCTCACGAAGCACGGCACGCGACTAACGGTGTTCTTCATACCGGTTTGGACTTTCGGCCGCCGGTACCGCGTCCGCCTAGACGAGCACCGGGTGGGTGTCCGCGCCAGTCGCCTACAGCTCGGGGCACGCGTGGTCCGTCGCCGTCGGATGTGGCTCCCGAGGCCACACTGGCACCATCCACGGATAGGCTCTGGTCATGCCCCATGTGAAACCGACGCCCATTGTTGCCATGGCACGAAAATCGGCCGGAAGACTGTTCCTTGCGTTCCTTGCCGTCCAGACCGCCGTTGCCGGCACGCTGGTTCTCATCGACGCGGTGAAACACCGCAACAGGGCCCACCGCCCGGGCTTCCCGCATCCGGGTGTATTCGATGCGCGCGTCGCCGATTCGGACGTCACGGTCTACACCTACGGCGAGGACCTCTACCGCGACATGCTCGCCGCGATCCACGGCGCCAAGCGAAGCATCTTCCTGGAAACCTTCATCTGGAAGGACGACGCGACCGGACGGCGCTTCAAGGAAGCCCTGGCCGATGCTGCCGAACGCGGCATCGAGGTTTACGTCGTCTACGACGGTTTCGCCAACCTCGTTGTTCCCCGATCCTTCTACCGGTTCCACCCCGGCATCCACGTCTACCGGTTTCCGGTGTTGCGGCCGTCCAGGCTGTTCACCCCGCTGCGCAGCGCGGGACTGGACCACCGGAAGATACTCGTCGTGGACGACGAGACCGGCTTCGTCGGCGGCTACAACATCGGCGACCTCTACGCCACCGAATGGCGCGACACCCATGTCCGCATCACCGGCCCCTCCGTCTGGGACCTGCGCCAAGCGTTCGTCGGCGTGTGGAACACCGTCACCGCCGACCCGGGGATCCCCCACCTCCCACCGCAGGCGTGGGATCCCCACATCCGCGCGGTCAACAACATCCCATCCCATCTGGTGTACCCGATCCGGGGCGTGTATCTGGACGCGATCAACCGCGCCCAGCACCACATCTACATCACCACCGCGTATTTCATCCCGGACCAACAGATCCTGCAGGCCCTGCTCTCGGCCAGCAAACGAGGCGTGGACGTCAGGATCATCCTCCCGGAGGACTCCAACCACGTGCTCTCCGACTGGCTCTCGCGCGGTTTCTACACCAGCATGCTGCGCGCGGGCGTCACCGTCCTGCTCTACCGAAACGCGATGATCCACGCAAAGACCGCAACCATCGACGGGCATTGGTCCACCGTCGGCACCGCGAACATCGACCGGTTGAGCCTGACCGGCAACTACGAAACAAACCTGGAGATCCACGACGAGGCCCTTGCCGCGGACATGGAGAGGATTTTCGGCGTCGACAGCGCCAACTGCAGGGAACTCACCTTGGATGACTGGAGCGAACGGCATTTCGCCGCGCCGATCAGCGAAACCATCCTCATTCCCCTGCGCCCGTTCCTTTAGGCGACCGGCGGGCCTACCCGTGTCGTTTGAAGGGGGCCGCGGCGTGGCGGTCGGCGATCAGATACTCCTCGACGGCCTTTTCCGGGACCCGGTAGGAGCGTCCAAACCTCACCGCGGGCAGCTCCCCCGAATGCACCAGCCGGTACACGGTCATCTTCGACACCCTCATCGCGACCGCCACCTCGGCGACCGTCAGGTAATGGGCGTTTTCAAAATTCCCCAGCTCAACCATTTCCATCCCCCATCACGTCGTCCGCTGTCCCCACAACGGTTCTCCGGCACCCCAGATGGTCCGGGGCTCCATTGACCACAAGGAAATCACGCGCACCTTGGGGTTTGGTGGGAACGACGTCGACGCGCTCCGGTCTCTCGGGCAACAAGTGCCCGGTACGGTTCACGCCGCCGTCAAACGGGTGGCTAGGCTGGGTGGATGGCGACAGTTCTTCTCGTGCGGCACGGCCGCACCACAGCCAATGCCACTGGACTGCTCGCTGGCCGGGCCGCCGGCGTCGGCCTGGACCAGATCGGGCGCGACCAGGCGGCCCTGGCCGGGGACCGGCTGGCGGCCGTGCCCGTAGTCGGGGTGGTGTCGAGCCCTCTTGAGCGTTGTCGGCAGACCGCCCAGCTCATCCTCGACCGCCAGGCCGGGACCCCGTACGCGCCGGTCGATCTCGATCTCACCGAGTGCGATTACGGCCAATGGCAAGGCCGCACGCTCAGTGATCTCGCGACCGAGGATTTGTGGACGGTGGTGCAGTCGCAACCCTCCGCCGTCGTCTTCCCGGGCGGTGAATCCATGGCCGCGATGCAGGCTCGCTCCGTGGCCGCGATTCGACGCCACGATGCGGCCTTCGAAGCCGAACACGGGCCGGGGGCCGTGTGGGTGGCGGTGAGCCACGGTGACATCATCAAGTCAATCCTCGCCGACGCGCTCGGCATGCACCTTGACCTGTTCCAGCGTCTTAGCGTGGGCCCCGCCTCCGTATCGATCGTGCGCTACGGCGCTAGCCGGCCGAGCGTCCATGCGACCAACACCGACGCGGGGGATCTGTCGTGGCTGGCGAACGGCATCCAATCCGGCGATGCGCCGGTGGGCGGCGGCGCGGGGAACAAGGCGCCCTGAACCCCATGTGCCTAAAATACTGACATGCCTACACGTGTTCACGAGTTTGACTGGCCTGATCGGGTCGTCGTCGGCACCATCGGCCTTCCGGGGGCGCGCACGTTCTACCTGCAGGTGCGCGCACGGAAGCACATCGTGAGTATCGCCCTGGAGAAGCAGCAGTCGGCTCTGCTCGCGGAGAAAATCGACGAGATTCTCGACCAGCTCATTGCCGTCCACGGCAACCCCTTCAGGGTTCCCGCAAATACTCCCATCGAACTTGTCGACAACGACCAGCTCGAGGCCGTTCAGGAGCAGTTTCGTACCGGTTCCATGAGTTTGGGCTGGGACCCGACGACGGCGCAGGTCGTGATAGAGGCCTACCCCATCACCGATGTCGATGCCGACGACAACGACGAATCCCTTGATCAGGACGGCGCCGACGATCCTGAAATGCTGCTAGTGCGAATGCCGGTCGGTACCGCCCGCGCATTCGCCAAGCGCACCCGTGAGGTCGTGGGCGCCGGGCGTCCGCTGTGTCCGGTTTGCGGTTACCCCATAGACGCCGACGGGCACGTGTGCAACCTTCCCGAGATGTGATGCCAACACCGGATCTGGCGGCCGCAGAGCTGACGCTCACCGGCCGCATCACGACGGCTTCAAACGCTACATTCCTAGGTAGCATCGGCGACGTGGTGGTTGTCTATAAGCCGATAGCAGGCGAAAGTCCACTGCGGGATTTTCCCCACGGCACCCTGGCTTACCGGGAGGTTGCCGCCTATCTGGTCTCGAAGGTCTTCGGCTGGAACGTGGTGCCGCACACTTGGTTGCGCGATGGTCCGATGGGCGAAGGAATGGTGCAGCTTTGGCAAGACCAAGACCCCGCCCAAAGCGCCGTGGATCTGGTCGCGACGGACCACGTGCCGGAGACGGGCTGGAAACGCGTCCTCGAGGGACGCGATGCGAGCGGACGGATGGTCGCCCTCGTCCACGAGGACTCGTCAGCGCTCAGACGCATGGCGGTGTTCGACGTGCTCGTCAACAACGCCGACCGCAAAGGCGACCACATTCTCGCCATGCCGGACGGACACCGGCACGGCGTGGACCATGGGCTGACCTTTCACCATCACCACAAGCTGCGCACGGTGCTGTGGGGGTGGCTGGGAGAAACTCTGACCACCGAGGAGCGCGACGGCATCGAGCGTGTCAGCGAAGGACTGCACGGTGAGCTGGGCCGAAACCTGGCCGACTTGCTCAGCGCCGAGGAAATCGCCTCCCTCGCCGCGCGCTGCGCCGGACTTCGCCTGGCAGGGCGGTTTCCGGCTCCGAGCGGTGAGATGTCGGCCGTACCCTGGCCGCTGTTTTAAAGGAATTACGACTACGGGCTTCGCAGGCCGTGCCACGTTAAGGGCATGGATCCTTGGGTAGACGGAGCACGGAAAAACGAAGGCCCGAGATGCGCGGTATCACGCGGGTCTCGGGCCTTCTTTCGGAGCCCCCTGCCGGATTCGAACCGGCGACCCCCACACGTTTCCGTTCCCCCAAGGAATTATCAGCACCAATGCGACTCCGTGGGTTAGAACGCGATGAAGGCACATATGGAAAGCCTCAGAGTCCCGCAACACTGGTCGACGGAAGTGGCGGATTGGTGGGATCTAGCATCATTGCTCTGTTAGCGGTGGTGCCGTGCCTTCCCCGGTGAAAGAGCCGGCCACGGTGACGAGGACGCCCGCAAGCACGGCAGCATTGCCCAGAAAATGCCCCGTACGCCGAGTGATCCGCCGTTGCGGGGATCCGGTCCTTATTTAACTACGAGCCGGTCATGCATTGAGTCGCGATATTTGAGCGGTCCTTGGAGGCTGCTCAGCATCGACAGCCTGGCCAAGGGTGGGCGGATCCTGCCTACGCCAGTTGAGTGACTCTTAGGTTCTCCAGTGTTGCGGCGCCTCCGTGCGCGTACATCGTGAGCTCGTTGCTTGCCTTGTCCGGAAAAATCAGGTCGGTAAGCACCAGCTCGCCGTGCTGCGCAAAGACCTCGACAGAGCAGTGGTCGACGTAGACCTTCAGGATGTATCGACCGCCGATGGCGTTGATGGGGGCGGTGTCGACGGAAGCGAACCCCGTGTGGAAGCCCGTGTTGCCGGAGGCCGTCCGGTCGAGGATGAGTCGGCCCTCCGCGGGGTTGATGCCGATGCGGGTTCCTTCCGTGTCGCTCCCGCGAACGATGAGTCCGAATTCTTCGGCCGTGCCTGCCGTGAACTCCGCTTCGATAACCTGCACCGTTCCCGCGGCGGCAGGCATCTGGCGTGTTTCTTCGGCCAGGTGGATGCGGCCGCACTGGACTACCGGTGCCCCGTCGCGGCCTATGGATTCCTCTACGACGGCTTGACGTAGTGTGGGGCGGCCCCCCGTGGTGGACAGCGAGAGCTCCCTGGCCAGGGACATTGGGCTTCGCCAGGGCGAGGTGGGGATCTCGTTGGCATAGTCCCAGTTGTTCATCCAACCGATCATGATCCGCCGACCGTTTGGGGCGTCGCTGAATGAAACGGCGGCGTAATAGTCCCGGCCCCAGTCCAGCCATTGATATTCGTGGAGGCAGTCGGATTCCTGCCCGCCGTTGGTGATGGTGGAGTCGGAGTTGAACTCGACGCCGTCGAAGTCTCCCGTGAAGTACTGTCCGGCCGAACCGCCATTCGGGCCGCCGGGGTTCAGATTCACTGTCAGCACCCATTTGAGCTCTTCCGGATTGCCGTCGACCGGCAGGGCAAACAGGTCGGGACATTCCCAGATACCGCCGGTGGCGTTGGCGGGGCCGAAATCGCTGAGGTGTTCCCAGGTTTTTAGGTCATCGGACTTGTAGAGGACCACTTTATAGTCTTTGGCTTCGACGGCAGCCAACACCCAGTAGGAGCCGGCTCGGCCGTCGTAGCGGAAGACCTTGGGGTCGCGGAAGTCTGCCGAATTGCGGCTGAGCACCGGATTGCCTGCGTACTTCTTCCAGGTGAACCCGCCGTCCAGGCTGTAGGCCAGAGACTGCGCTTGGGTGCCGTGCAGCGGCGATGCATCCTTGTAAGCACTGGTGTAGACAGCGACCAGTGGGGGGGCCGCCTTGGTGCCGAGACCGCTGCTGTTCTGGCTGTCGAACACGATGCTGCCGGAAAAGATGTCTTCCTGCTCGTCGCAGGCAATCGCGACAGGCTGTTCGGTCCAGTCGGCGAGGTTTCTTGACGTCGCGTGGCCCCAGGACATGTTTCCCCAGGTGTTTCCGAAGGGATTGTTTTGATAGTAGAGGTGGTACAGACCCTGATGGTAGATCAGCCCGTTGGGATCGTTGAGCCACGTGTTTCGAGCCGTGTAGTGCAGGGCGGGCCGGAAGGCTTCCGGGTGGGTGGTGGTCACGGCCGTCATGTGGGGGGTGCTCGTTTCGGGATGGGGGTTCGTGGATCTTGAGGTGGCGTCGGGTCGGCCGCGGCGATGGAGCCGGGAGGTGGTGCTCAGCTGGCCAGGTGGGCACGCACTTCGGCCGAGGATGGCAGGTCCGCTCCTGGGCGGGCCACGGTGATGGCGGCTGCCATGGATGCCGTGTGGGCGATCTGGTGGAGAAGTGGTGCAGGCAGCCCCTCGCCCTCTCTGTTCAGGAGTCCCAGGATGAGGGCGGCCGTGTAGGAATCGCCTGCGCCGATGGTGTCAGCGACACCATATTCCACGGCCGGGACGCTGGCGTCCGTGTCGGCGGTCAGTAGGAATGAACCGTTGGAGCCGCAGGTGACGACGGCCAGATCCGTGCCGAGTCCGAGGATGTGTCGGGCCACCTCTTCCGTGGAACTGCGCGGATACAACCACGCGGCGTCCTCGTCACTGAGCTTCACAACGTCCGTGAGCGGGACGAGATCTTCGAAGATGGTTCTGGCTTCGTGGTGGCTACCGAGCAGTTCGGGCCGGATGTTCGGATCGTAGGTGACGGTGCTGACGCCTGCGCAGTGCTGCAGGACCGCCTTTACACCAGCGGCACCCGGGGCCAGGAAACTGGCAATCGACCCGGTGTGCAGGAGCTTGGGAGGGTGTGCCGGGGCAAACGGGGCCAGTTGCCAGACGACGTCGAAGGAATAGGTTGCGGACCCGTCGGGGGCCAGCGTTGCCGTGGCCGTCGAGGTGGCGGCGGCGTACCGAGAGCCCGGGAGTATCTGGACGCCCGCGCCGGTGAGGTGGCTGCTGATGGCAAGCCCCCGGTCGTCCGTGCCGATTGAGGTCAGGAACCCTGTCGCCACGCCTAGGCGGGCGAGCCCGTAGGCCACATTGGCGGGTGAGCCCCCCGGGCGCTCCGTGACGCCGTCCTCTGTGCGGACCACGTCGATGAGTGCTTCGCCGACAACGACCACGTCGGGTATGCCGGAGCGTGCGGCAGCGGGTTTCATCATGGGGTTCTTTCTCGAGTTCTTCGGCTGGCACCGGTTCCGTAGTGGGGGTGACCGGGATCGGGTTGGTGGTGTGACGTCAGGCGGCGGGTTCCGGCGCTTTCAGCGCCCAATGGGACGGGCTGAGTGTGACGCGTTCGCCCGTTCTCCGGCCGGCGATCCGCCCCGTGGCTTCCCTCTTCGGCGGGCGGACGCCCGGGGGCCTGTGGGCGTCGGGTACGGCGGAGAGCAACAACCGTGTGTAGGGGTGGTGGGGGGCGGCCATCAACTCGATGCTCTCGCCGCCCTCAACCAGGTCCCCGGCGCACATCACCATGGTTGTGTCCGCGATGTAGCGTGCGGATGCGAGGTCGTGGGTGATGTAGAGCATGGACACCCCCCGTTCGTCGCGCAGCTTGCGCATCAGATTGAGAATCCCGATGCGCACGGAGACGTCGAGCATGGAGGTGGGCTCGTCGGCCAGGATGATTTCCGGTTCCACGGCCAGTGCCCTGGCGATGGCCACGCGCTGCCGTTGTCCCCCGGACAGCTGGTGGGGGTACCGGTCCAGCATCTGCTCACCGAGACCTACTGTGGCCATCAGCTCACGCAGTTTGAGTTTGAGGGCCTTCGGGCCTTCGCCTTCTCCATGGAGCTGCAAGGGGCGTGCCAGGAAGTGCTCGATGCGGTGTGCCGGGTTGAGGGATCCGAAGGGGTCTTGGAAAACCATTTGGACCTTGCTTCGGTATTTCATCGACGCCCGGCGGCGTTCGGTGGCAAAGATGTCTTGTCCGTCGATGATGAGCTGCCCGCCCGTGGGCTGCTCGAGGCGGGCAAGAATGCGAGCGATGGTGCTTTTTCCGCTGCCGGATTCCCCGACAAGCGCCACAATCTCGCCGTGGTTGATGTCGAAGGAAACGTCGTTCACCGCACGCACGGTAGATCGGAAGGGAAAGCCCCCCAGATGGTAATCCTTGCTCAGGTTGCGTACCTGGACCAGGGGCGCCGCCTTCGTTTCGGGGCGGGATGGGGTGCTCTGCAAGGGGCTCATCGGCTTGTCCTTTCGCTGGGGGCGACGTGTTCGGGGACCAGCAGGCACGCCGCATCGTGGCGTGCGGCCACCTGAAGGAGCGGTGGCTCGATGCCGCGGCACGCGTCCACGGCGAGGGGGCACCGGGGATGGAAGCGGCACCCGGTGGGCGGGTGGGCCATATTCGGCGGGGCGTCCGGGATGCCGGTCAGCTCCACCCTCGGTCCGGTCAGCGGAGGGAACGCTCCCATGAGGGCGCTGGTGTAGGGGTGCAGCGGGTTGCCCAGCATGTTCTTGGAGGGCGCGACCTCGACGAGCTTGCCCGCGTACATCACGGCCATGCGGTGGGAGAGCTCGACCATGAGGGAGATGTCGTGCGTGATGAACAGAATGGAGAATCCCAGCTCCTGCTGGAGTTCCTTGATCTGGTGCATGATTTCCTGCTGCACGACCACGTCCAGGGCCGTGGTGGGTTCGTCCATGATGAGAAGTGAGGGTTTGAGCGCCAGCGCGATTGCGATGACGGCTCGTTGGCGCATTCCGCCGGAGAGCTGGTGCGGGTAGGACTTGAGGCGGTCGGGGCTGATGTCGACAAGTTTCAGCAGCTCCGCGGCGCGTTCCCGGGCGGCTTTCTTGGGCATCCGTTCATGCGTGGTGAAGACGTCGACGATCTGGTCTCCGATGGTCATGACGGGGTTAAGGGAGTTCATGGCGCTCTGGAAGACCATGGCCACGTCGCGCCAGCGGGTGCGTCTCAGTTCTTCCTCGCCCAGGGCCAGGAGATTTTTTCCGTTGAGCTCGATGGATCCGCCTGTGATGCTGGCCGGCACCTGCAGGAGCCGCATGACCGCGTTCGCGATGGTGGACTTGCCGCAGCCTGATTCGCCGGCGAGCCCGAACACTTCCCCCGCGCCGATATCGAAGCTGACGCCATCCACGGCGGTGACGTTTCCGCTCTCCGCCCTGTACTGAACCCTCAGGTCTCTTACGCTCAGCACGGGGGCGGCGGCACGGCCGGTGTATCCGCGGTTCCGTTCGGTCAAGGTCTCCACGGGTCAGCCTTTCTTTTCCGCGCGCAGGCGAGGGTTGGTGATTTCATCGACGGCGTAGTTGATCATGGCCAGGGCGAATGCGACGACGGCGATGGCAACGCCCGAGGGCAGGAGCACCCACCAGTCGCCGGTCATGAGGGCGCCGTCGTTGTTGGCCCAATAGAGGTTGGTTCCCCAGCTGACGGACCCCGTGTCTCCGAGCCCCAGGAACTCCAGGCTCGCTTGGGCTCCGATGCCGTAAATGACGCAGCCGAGCAGGGTGCTCATAACGATGGAGGCCATGTTGGGCAGGATTTCCCGGAACATGATGCGCCAGGCTTTCTCGCCGGTCACCACCGCCGCGGCGACGAAGTCCTTGCTGCGCAGCGACAGGGCCTGGGAGCGCAGCACGCGGGCGCTGCCCGCCCAGCCGGTGATGACCAGGACGACGACGACGGTGGTGGGGCCCGGCGGCAGGAACGCGGCGAGCACGACCAGGAGCGGAAGTCCGGGGATGAGGAGGAAGATGTTGGTCAGGAGCGAGAGTGCTTCGTCCGTGGACTTGCCGAAGTATGCGGAGGCGATGCCGATGAGGCAGCCGATGAAGGTCGCGGCCAGACCGACGATGAATCCGACCGTCAGCGAGCTCCGGGATCCCCACAGTGTAAGGGCGAGCACGTCCTGGCCTTTGGAGGTGGTTCCGAGCAGGTGGCTCGCGGATGGGGGCAGGGATGCCTCGGGACCGAAGTCGGAGGGGTTTCCCGGTGCCAGCACGGGCGCCAGCAGTGCCAGGAGTGCGAACACGGCCAGGACGGCCAGCCCGAAGAGGGCCTTCTTGTTTGTGAGGACGCCGTGGACGAACCCTCCGTGGACCAGGCGTCCGGAGACCGGAGGTTCCGGTACCTGAACGGTGGGGTTGCCCGCCGTCGTGCTCGCGGTGGGTGTTGAATCTGTGAGTGACATGGGGAACCCGTTTCTAGCTGACCCGGACCCGGGGGTCCAGCCGTACGTAGATGATGTCGACGAGGAAGTTGGCCGCCAGCACGGCGGCGGTGATCGTCAGGAAGATGCCTTGGGTCAGCGGGTAGTCCAGCGCCTGGACGGAGGTCAGGAGCTGGTAGCCGATGCCCGGGTACGCGAACACGGTCTCGGTCAGGAGAGCGCCGCCGACGACGAAGCCCAGCGACATGCCGAAGGACGTCACCGAGGGAAGCATTGCGTTGCGTGCCGCGTACTGGAACATGATCCGCGAGGGACGCAGTCCCTTGGCCCTGGCCATCGTGATGTAGTCCTCGGCGGTGGTGGCGATCATCGTGTTGCGCATCCCCAGCATCCAGCCTCCGACGGAGACCAACACAATGGTCAGGGCGGGGAGGATGAGGTGTGCGATGACGTCGCCGATGTATTCGAGGGAGAACGATGCGTTGAGCCCCGTGGAGAAGGCATGGCTCAGAGGCAGCCAGCCCAGGGTTATCCCGAAGAGGTAAAGGGCGGCCATGGCCAGCCAAAAGTAGGGGAACGATCCGATGAAAATCAACAACGGCGGAAAGACCGAGTCCAGAAACTTTCCGCGCCGCCACGCCGCCAGAATGCCGAGGAAATTTCCCAGGATGACGGCGATGATCAGGGACGTGCCGCCGAGCAGGAGGGTCCATCCGATTTGTGACCCGATCACCTCCGAAACGGGGGCGGGAAACCGGGACAGCGAGATGCCCATGTCGCCCTGGAGGATGTTGCCGATGTAGGTGAAATACTGCTCCCACATGGGCCTGTCGTCCAGGCCGAAGAGCCGGCGAAGCGCATCCACCTGGTCAGGGCGCATCTGGGTCTGGACTTGGGAGAACATCCTGCTGACAGGATCCCCGGGCATCAACCTCGGGAGGAAGAAGTTCAGGGTGATGCAAGCCCAGAATGCGAGGACGTAGAACCCTAGGCGGCGAAGGAGGAATACCATGATTCCGTTTCTTTCTTGATGGTTGCGCGTCCCGGGAGTGCTCCGGGACCGGCAGGTGGTGGCGGGGTGGGTGCTTTGTGCATGCCTCGGCTTGAGTGTCTGTTCGGGGCCGGCGGCCCCGAACAGACACCCGATGCCTACTGGGCCGGCTCGAGCGAGGTCAGCACCAGCACCGTGGTGGCGGAGCGGGCCGAAAGGGTTGCGTACGGGTTCTCGCTGCTGGGCCAGCCCGTGAATCGCTCATCGGTGTACGCGCCCCACACCGGGCCGGAAAACAGCGGGATAACCGGGGCAACTTCATCGAAGCGTGCCTGAAGCTCGCTGACGAGGGCCTTCTGCCCCGCCGGGTCTGCCGTTGCCACCAGCTCATCGAGCGTCGCGGTAGCTTCCGCGTCGCCGAATCGATGGTAGTTTTCGTTGGCCGTCTTGCCGACCGGCTTCACGACCGCCTCGGACATGACGCCCCGGTAGAACTCGACGGGCGTTGCGCCCGCGTTGCTCCAGACGATGCCGCTGTCGAAGGATCCGTCCGTGTAGCCGGAGACGACCTGGGACCAGTCCGGGGAGTTGACCTCAACCTTCACGCCAATTTTTTCCATGTTCTTGGAAATGATTTGGGCGACGGAGAGCCAGTCCGAGGAGGCCGATCCGACGGAGAACTTGAACTGGAACGGCTTGCCGTCCTTGAGTGTGCGGAGGCCGTCGGCGCCCTTTGCGTAGCCGGCGTCGTCGAGCATCTGGTTGGCCTTGTCCACGTCCAGCTTCGTCCACTCGCACTTGTCTACGATGCTCTGGTCGCGCCAGCTGCTGTAGGCGTCGCTGAGGCCGGTGCAGTCGGCTGGCTGGGTGTAACCGGACATGCCCAGGTCGGCGACCTGGTCCCGGTCCACGGCCATGCTGAGGGCCTTGCGGACAACGGGATCATTGAAAGGGGCCTTGGTGGTGTTCAGTTGCCAGTTGATCGTGCCTCCGGTGGTGGGGTACCAGAAGTTGCGGTGTTCCGGATCCTTGTCGACATAGGTTTTCTGGACGTTGGGGATGAACTGGTCGCTCCAGTCCACGTCGCCGTTCTGCAGAGCCAGGTTGGCCCCGGAGTTGCCGGCGAAGGCGAGCATCCTGATGCCGGCGAGCTGCTGCTTCTCCGGCTGCCAGTAGGTGGGATTCTTGTGCAGTTCGTACGACTGGGTCTGGAAACGGGAGACCTGCGTGTAGGGGCCGGTGCCGACCGGGGTGTCGTTGGTGGCCTTCGCCGGGTCCGCGATCTCGGACCAGACGTGCTTGGGCGCGATGACCTGCTGCCCGACTTCGAAGAGTCCGGGGGCGTAGGGCTTGTTGAAATCGAAGCGGACGGTGTGCGTGTTGACGGCGGAGACCTTGGCCAGATAGTCGAATCCGCCCAGGATCTCCTTCTGGAGCTTGAAGGTGTACACGACGTCGTCGGCGGTCAGGGGCTTCCCGTCCGACCACTTGACCCCGTCGCGGAGCGTGAACGTCACTCCCCTGCCGTCGTCGTCCGCCTTCCACGACGCGCCGAGCCACGGTACCGGCTCCCCCTTGACGGGGTTCACGATCAGAAGCGGCTCGAAGACCGACTGCTGCGTCATCGGCAGCGCGTTCGGGGAGAACGGGTTGAAATTACTGGTGAACGTTGCCGTGTCCTCCCGGGGGATGGTCAGGAGTTCGTTGGCGGCCGCGCCGTTTGCCGCACCTTCCGACGCGCTGGGTGCGGTGCAGCCGGAGAGGGCCAGCGCGCCAATCGCCAAGGTGGCCGCAACAACCGTCAGTGACCTGTTGGGGTGGATTTTGGGCATGAGGGAGCTCGTTTCGTTGGTGGAAGGGAAAGGGGTTAGCGGATGGTGGACGGGACAGGCAGACGCACGGATGTGCGCTCGACCAAAGGACATTCGACAACGCGTTGGAGCGGTTCCATGTTGCGGTCCGCCGCTAGTTGGGCCAGCAGCGCGACACCAGTGACTCCCATTTGCCGGAAGGGAAGCGCAACGGTCGTCAGGCTGGGCCGCAGGTAGTTGGCGATGATTTCCTGGTTGTCGAAGCCAACCACGGAGATGTCGTCCCCGATGCGAAGCCCGCGTTCTTTGATGGCGTCGTAGGCGCCCATGGCCATGCGGTCGGTGGCGCAGAAGATCGCAGTTGGTGGCTCTGCGCCGTCGAGGAGGGAGACTGCCGCACGGTAGCCCTGGTCCGCCTCGCCGTCCTCGTTGATGACCAGCCGCTCGTCCAGGCCGAGACCTGCCTGCTCCAGCGCACGGACGTAACCGGCCCGACGGCCGACGGCAGCCGGAATAACCGGGTCCAGATTGATCAGCCCAATCCGGTCGTGTCCGGCCGCGATGAGTCTCGCGGTGGCGGCATAGCCGCCCTGGGCCTCATCCGGAATGACGGAAGGGAAACCACCCGACTCGTCGAAGCAGTGAACCAGGACTGTCGGAACCTCGGCCGCAACAGATGGCAGCCTCACTCCCCGATGCCAGTTCGTCGCGTAGATCAGGCCTTCGACACGGTGCTCAAGCATCGTCTCGATGGCCCGCCGGTCAGTGTCACTGTTGCCGTCGGTATTGGCGATCAGCAGTGTCTTGCCTTCCCGCGCGGCCTGCTCCTCGGCGCCGCGTACGGTATCGGCGGCATATGGCGCCGTCACGATTTCAGTGATGAGCCCGTAGAGCTTGGTCTGTTTGGACGCCAAGGCACGTGCCCCGGCGTTTGGGCGGTAGCCCAACTCCGTCACGGCCTGGTGGACGCGGTCACGGGTTTCTTCTGGGATTCCGTTCCCGGTCCCTCCGTTCAGGACAAACGAAACGGTCGTGCGAGACACTCCCACGTGGTTCGCGACATCCTGCATCGTCACTTTGACCTGCCGAGAGTTCGTCATCATTGACCATCCGATGTCTACAAGGAGAAGGGGTAGTGGAGGAACAAACCTACTGATGCGCGTTACTAACGCGCGTTAGTAGGTGTGATATAGAACATATCCTCTGTCGGCGTGGCGTGTCAAGCAGTCAGTGCCCGCCACCCCGGCACCTCTCTGTGTTGATGAACGTGGCCGGCATCCGACGCATCAGGTCCGGCGAGGCCTGGGCGAACGTTGCGTGAGGCCATCAGGACCTGCCAAGAGCCCCGACGTCATCGGGGCCGGGAACCGAACCGCTGTGCGACGATGTCCGACTGCTCACGCCGGCGGGCGGAGCGCGTACCCATCGATACCCCTGCCCCACCCTCCAACAGGCCCCGATGCCCGCACCGTCCTCCAGGTTTGGCCGGCATCCACGCAGACTGGCGGTGGCGTCCCGGCGCGGGACCGGTTCGATGTGTGTTTCGTCAACTTTAAGCAGGGCGTTTCGGCGCTAAGAATCGGGCCACGTTGGCATGGTTTTGGTCCGTTTCGGCGGCTGGCTATTTCATGAGGGCGTTTTTGACACGGTAGGACTCACCGCAAAATTGCGGGAGTCGTCCGTGGTGCACGAGTCGGTCGATGACGGCGGCGACCATGTTGTCGTCGCCGAAGACCTTTCCCCAGCGGGAGAACTCCAAATTCGTGGTGATGATCAGGCGGCGTTTCTCGTACCCCTCGGAGATGACCTGGAAGAGCAGGCGGGCGCCTTCGGTGTCGATCGGGAGGTAGCCCAGTTCGTCGATGGCGATGAGCTGGTTCTTGGCCAGGGACGCGAGTTCCTTGTCCAGCCGGTCCTCGTCTTTGGCCCGTCGCAGCATCATGACTAGGAAACTGCTGAACAATTTTCCAGGTTTAAGGCGCGCCTCCGGCGTTTCGGGCCGTGGTCATTAAGAGGTCATTAAGGCTTGATGAATGCAAGGATTTGAGCAGGCCCAACGCGAGTTGTTGGATGTGCAGGCACTGGCCGGGGAGTTGTTGGCTCCGGGCAGTGCCTTCGCGTTTCTGGCCGAGCACCGGGAGCGGTTGTTTCCGGACTCGATGATGGAAGACCTGTTCCCGGTGCGCCGCGGCAGGCCTTCGATTCCGGCTTCGGTGATCGGCTCGGTCCTGGTCCTCCAGGTCTTGGAGGGCCTGTCTGACCGCGGGACCGCGGAGGCTTTGACCTTTGACCTGCGGTGGAAGGCGGCCTGCGGTTTCGGGCTCACCCAAGCCGCGTTCCATGCCTCCACGCTCACGTATTGGCGCAAGCGCCTGGCCGCCAGCGAACGTCCCCACCGGATCATGGAGGCCGTGTTCGAGGTCGTCACCGAAACCGGGTTCCTTGCCGGCAAGCGCCGGCGTGCCGTGGACTCGACCGTGCTCGATGACGCGGTGGCCAGGCAGGACACCGTCACGCAGCTCATTGCCGCGATCCGCCGCTTCGGCCGCGACGTCCCCGAGGCAGCTACCCTGTTGGCCGTCCATGCCACCAGGTACGACTATTCGAGGGTCGGGAAGCCGGACATTGCCTGGGACGACAGGGAAGCCAAGGAAGCCTTGGTGTCGGTGTTGGTCAACGACGCGCTCGCGTTGCTGGACGCTGTCGACCCCGAGTCCTTGGAAGCCAAGGCCAGTGAGTCCTTTGCGTTGCTGGCCCTGGTGGCCGGTCAGGACGTGGAACCGGCCGAAGGGTCCGACGGCACCGACGGGCGGTGGCGCATCGCCCGCAGGGTCGCCAAGGACCGGATCATTTCGGTGGTGGATCCCGAGGCCCGGCACGCGCACAAGTCCCGCTCGGCCTTGCGCGATGGATACAAGGCCCACATCGTGGGCGAACCGGAAACCGGGATCTATACCAGCGGGGCCGTGACGAAGGCCGGCGGTCCGGGCTCCGGAGATGCCGAGGCCGGAATCCAGTTGCTGGGCACCGACCCCTCCATCCCCACCACCGACACCGCGGCCGCGACCGGGGACGGGGACGGGGAACGGTTCCAGGTGCTCGGCGATTCGGCCTACGGCTCCGGGAACATGCTCGAGGCCCCGGAAACCGCCGGACATGAATCGGTGGTCAAGCCCAGGCCGCTGCGTCCGGCCGTCACCGGTGGGTACGTCTTGGATGACTTCGCCTACGACCCGGAAAAGCAGACCCTCACATGCCCCAACGCCGTGGTGCGCAAGATCAGCGCCAAGGGCAACGTGAACTTCGGCGCCGCTTGCAAGGGCTGCCCGCTGCGGCAGATGTGCACGAAGGCGAAGAAGGGCCGCAAGGTCGTCATCACCGAACACCACGGCAGGCAACGCGCCCACCGGGCCGCGGCCAAGGACACCGGGTTCCAACACGACTACCGGGCCTACCGGCCGTTGATTGAACGATCCATTGCCTGGCTGGTCGCCGGGGGCAACCGGCGCCTGAGATACCGGGGGACGGTCAAGAACAACGCCTGGTTGCAGACCCGTTTGGCGGGCCTGAACCTTCGGCGACTGCTGAAACTGGGTCTCACCCGCCAAGAAGGGGCGTGGATCCTGGCCTGAGACCCCGGCAGGGGTGGGATCCGGGACCGTAACCCGCCACGGAGCCCGGTAACCGCCCATGGATGGCACCGAAAACGATCCCCAACCCAAAACCGGTGATCGAAAAGCCGTGGGCCACCAAGGCTCCCAACGCCAAGGAAGACCGGCCCGGTACAAAAACACCCGAACCGGCCCTCCAAAAGACCACTAAATCAACAGCATCCTAGTCTGCACTGAGCGTAGGCGGGGTGGGTTGGAGGCTCGATCAGTTCCTGTTGAGGCCGAATGTCCGGGTCATCAGCGCCGCCTTGTAGTGTGACTCGGCTGCGTTCACCTCCGAGGAGGGCGTGCTGGGCCCGAACACGCGGAGGAGGCTGAACACGAAGTGTCGGGCGTGGTCCGCCTTCGCCCCGGCTGCGGCCCCGGGCGCGCTGTACCGTGCCAGTTCGCGGAGGGCGACGTTGCCGCCGTGGCCGTCACGCGCGTAGGCCGTCCACCGGCCGAGGATCCGTTCGGCACCGTCCGCCTTGCCGACGTATTGCTTCCCGTTGGTGGAGTCCGTGATGAGGTAGATCCCTTGGACCTCCGACAGGGCAACACGCCAGTCGGCGTACCGAGGATCCTCCACCATGTCCCGCAGCTGCTGGTGGGTGAGCAACACGCCGTCGAACCCCGGGAAAGGCACCTTGTCCCGGTCGGCGATCTCCAACACCGGCATGCGCGCGGCGCTCGGAGAGACGGCGCTCCGGTGCCAGCTGCGGGGGTTGTCCCATTCGACCACGAGCCGGTCACTAGGGGGCGCCAGGAAGCCGGTTGGGCGCAGGTCGAAGGACCGGTACTCCTCAGTACGCTCCGCGCCCACCTCGCCGTGGTTCTCGAAGGCGCCCCAGAGTCGGGAACGGCGCTGGCCGTCGGCGACGAGGACCACCCAGTACCGGGGAGGATCCGCGGGGAAGCGGCGAGGCGAGATGTCCTAGGCTCTGGTGTAGGCGAGGACCCGTTCCTCGGTCAGGTCCTCCGGTCCACGCAGAGCATGCGCGTCACCCGGCTTGAAGGCGTGGCGGATGACGTGGACGTCCTCCGGCCTGACCGCCGGGTCATGGTCCGCGCCCATGCCCGCGAGCACATGACCAAGGGTAAGGGTAAGGGTAAGGGTAAGGGACGCACGAGAAACCGGCCCGGCAGGGACCGCCGTCTCCGCAGGCGCGTCGGGAGCAAGGGATTGCAGATCAGACACGGGAACACCATATGCCACCGGCTCAGGCGTTCCCGCGGTGAGTTGACCACGAAGGTCTATTTCGCCGTGGACGCGCGCGGCTTGCCCGGCGCGGTGGTCGCACCCTGAGAGCCCAGTCATGACGTGGCGATGCTGCGAGACAGCACTACACCGAAAGTCTCGCCGGGCTCATGGAGCGAGCTTCCAAGAAGGAACCTTTACAAGGCAGACGAAAACGAATAAGTGGCGAATAAGTGGCAAGAGATCAGTTTCGGCTGTGTAACCGTGTACCCGGCACCCACAAAAAACCTAGTCAGTGGTCACTATGAGGAGCCCCCTACCGGATTCGAACCGGTGACCCCCTGTCACCGGTACAAGATGTTGAGGCCGTCCTGGTACTAGCGGCCCAATGGGCGGTTTTGCCCCCTTACGGCGCCACGTAGGGGCAGGGCGACGCAGTACTGACAGCCCAGGTATCCCGGGAAGTCCCACAATCTCCCTCGTGCTCCCGGGATTATTGGCTCATAAGTGGCTTCTGGCGCCACAATGGTGGACGCCTCGCGTTGGCAGTCAAGCACGTGACCCTAAGATCCGTCCGCAGCTTCAGGCTTCCATTTCTCGATTTCAGCGTCCGCAGCGATGAACCAAATAACTTCAAAGGCGGCGTGACGCCCGTCGTTCGTTCGGCTCCTTCACCGCTTGGACGGCACCCATGTGAGCACGCCCCCGCTGACTTGACCGGGCAAGTCCCATCCGTACAGGACGAAGGAGAACGGTCGTGGGCGTTCCGTATCCCTGGTGCCCTGGAATGGCCTTCAGAGCCGGGACCACTGTCGCCAAAGTGTCACGAAGTCGCCGTGACGATCCACTCCCGCGCAGCGCGAGAACCAGACCCGGAAACCACCGCTCACTAAGATCATGGACAAGACGATCAACAATACGAACCTACTATCGCGGGCAGAGACTGCAAGGTGGCTGCACCAGTCACCCAAGACGCTCACAAATTGGGCTTCTTCCGGGATTGGTCCTCCCTATCGCCGGATCGGACGGGCAGCGCTCTATCTCGAAAGCGACCTCATCAGCTGGATGGAAGCCCAGCAGCTCGTCGAAGAAGTCGCCTGATGTCCCGCGAGCGGAAGCCGGTCGGCGAGATCGGCAAGGTCGTACTCATCGAGTTGGACACGAAGAAGTGGAAGGCTACGGGTCGCTACCGGGGCCGGGACGGCTTGCTGCACCGGGCCAGCGCCGAGGGCACCTCGCGGGACAGGGCGACGGCTGAACTGCGTCGCACTGCGCTGAAACGCGCGGGAAAAAGCGATGGGCTGGGCAAGAAATCCCCAACTGTAAAAGACGCCATGGCCGGCTGGGTGGAGGGACTCAACGTCGTGGAGAAGGACGCCGTCGTCAAGCCCTCGGGCTTCATTACGCCCGCTACATTCCGGCAATACACACACTCGGCGGCCGTCGTTAACGCCTTGCTGGGAAACGTCCTTCTAGCAGATCTCGAGCCACTGGTCATCGAGACATCCCTGGCAAGTCTGGTTGATCGAGACGGGTCCTCTGGGGCTTCAAAGGCAAGAATGGCGCTTGTTGTGTTGCGGCTGACTCTCGCGCAGACCAAACGGCTTCGCCTCCTCCCCGATAATCCTGCGCGAGACGTGCGGCTTCCCCGCCCTCGCAGGAATCCCCCAGAAGCCCCGACTGTGGAGGCTGTGGAGCTGCTACGCGAACTGATCGAACTACGCAAGAATGCGAGGATGCCTGGCCCTGTTCCGAATGCGCGGCTGGGACAGGTTGTGGATCTCATCCTGGGAACAAGCATGCGTATCAGCGAAGTCATGGCACTTCGCTGGGCGGACATCGACTTCGAAGAACGGCGACTCACCTGCAGTGGAGCGATGATCGAAGGGCAAGGACCGATGTACCGGCAGTCCTACGGAAAGAACAGCAAGGCATTCCGGACTATGGCCCTCCCGGATTTTGCTTGGCGCAGCCTTGAGTCGATCCGGTCGGAGTTCGATCCTGCCCCCGCTACCGCACCGGTCTTTCAAACCCGTACCGGTAGCTTCACCGCTCCTTCGGCAATCCGGCGGCCACTGCGCGCACTCTCCGCTTTCGCGAACTCGATCGAGTTCGGCCGTATCGGGCCCGTGAATCCCCATGCCTATCGCAAAGCCGTTGCCACGTTGCTCGCAAAGCACGCTGGACTTCCGGCTGCCCAAGAGCAACTGGGCCACGAGGATGAAGACACGACTCGCGTCCACTATGTGGCACCGGCGGACGAAATCACCGATCGCAGCGAACTCTTGTCGGCGTTCGCGCCTCGTCCTAAATCGACAAGTGGAGGCAGCGGACCGAAGTGAACGAGCGTTTCGTGTCGTGGCGCGCGGCCGAAGGGCCTAAGGCAAGGACTCACGGCGGAATGCCGCATTCGCTATGGCTACTACCGTGCTATTGGCATGGCGTATGCCGCGGTGCCACCCCACCAAACATCACGCGGCGGGCGGAGCAACTGCCTATGGCTTCACCTTCATGCCCCGTTGCGCGAGCCCAAATGGCGAACTACCGTCGGGTGCCCGGGCAAGGCCGCTGCAAGTGGCGGAGTTCGCGAAGCTCCGTGCGCCCCCGACCTCGCAAGATGGACGGGCAACGCATGCCTAGGGGGTGCCTGCTAATTTTCGCTCCTATCGAAAACTGCAGACTCCCCAGCAAAAGCAAGCTCCATGTGGGCTTTGGCCAGTAGCAGGCGCCCTTTCCCGTCCTTCACCAATCGGAGCGGGTCGGAGAGTCTGGTGACTTGCGGACTTGCCGTGTCCACACTGGTCACACGGTAAATGTAGTAGCGTTCGCGATGGAAGCTCGCCTCAACGAGCTCTGAGTGCGAGATATAGAACGGAGCACCTGGAGCGGATCCTTTCGTGGATTTCACCTCGATGTAGATTACCTGGCCGTCTGCATCGATGCTTTTCAGGTCGAAAGGCGACAGTTCGTCGGTTTCTGACACCCAAATCGCGAGGTCGGGGTTCTTGCCGAGCCCACGCAGCCGCGCGCGTTCGGCCATATATGCAATCTTCTCGCCGCGCTTCCCGACGCGACGGTTGTCCTCAACATCTCCAATGGAAGGTGCAGTCGAGATCACGGCGCCCCCTCGGCTATCAAAGTGTCGCGTCGCGCCTACGGTCGTTTCGAAAGGCTCAGGTTCACCCTCTGTAATACGCAGCGATTCATAGTCAACGTCCGGGACGCTCACAGTGACCTCATGGCCTCCGCCTTCTGACGCTGGCGTCGCGCGAGCACTGGGCGCGGCATCGCTTAGGGATGGCATGCCTTGGGCCGCACCCAATCCCGCACCACTTGAACGACTCGCGCGTTCGCCACTGAGCGCAGGGGCTAGGTCATCGAGCACGTTACCAATGTCTTCTTCGAGCTTAATCTCGAGTCCGAGCTGATGCCGCGCATCGTCGATGTCCGCCGCCGGGATATGTCGATCAGCCATCATTCGGTCGCGGTCCTCAATGGACGTAGTCAGGAGCATCGTAATGGCATCAGAGAGGGCAGGCACACCCAGATATTGGGCCAGTTGGCGCCCCAGGGGGAACCAGTGTGGCTGGCCCTCCTCGAGTTCAAGATAGGCCGTTCCGACGCTGCCCCGCCTTGTGCCTTCCTGCCCCTTGCGCACAGCGATATAGCAAACAGCATCACCACGCTCGACCTCGATGCCGTCGTAGGCGTACTGCAGAGCAAGCCGATCGCAGACGATAAGTTCAAGATGGTTGAGTGCGCGTCGTGCCGAACTCTCAGCCCTGGCATTCTCGGAACGTACCAACGCCAGAATGTAAGGCTTGATGTCGCGAATTTTCCTTCGCACCTGGTCAAGCGCAGAGCCTTGTGTGTGTTCCCCATATGGCACCGCTATCGTCTCCACGACGTCATCCAATTTCGATAGTGACAGGTACCGAGTTAGCCGACTGAGCCCCGCCTCGGCTGCCAAAACGGGACGCTGGCGCTCCCAAGTGTCGCGAAGGAGGGGGTCCTCCGCATACGGCGGTTGTGCAATGAAACGCTTCGCGCCCTGGAAACTCGCCAAGAGACGGACACTGTCCGGCTTTGGGTGCAACTCGGTGTCATCGGCCAGCACGTCATTGAGCGTGCGCTGTATGTAACGAGCAGACAGTTCTGTTTCACGACTTATTTCACCCGATCCGCCCGCTTCCTCCCCGACGCTACTGAGTAGAATGAGTAAATCTCTGACCTTGGGACGTGCGGCATCTGTCAGCCGCAGGGCCCCAGCCATTGCAGCGCCACCACGAGTCTGGAACATCGCCGCACTTATTCGCGGGATTCGCTCCTTGATGTGTCGTGGCGTTTCTTGGGATTCGATCCAAGCCTCCTCTGGACAGACCACGTCGGCCACACCGGCCCGGGCGACCGGCACCCATGCGCGACTGCCGAGAACGTAGGCTAAGAGTGACTCGCAGCGCCTATCCCGCTCCCCCACATGACTGCCATGAATACAGTGGAAGATAGCCGTCATCTCCGGTTCGAAGACGTTGCCCCAGCTCAGGCCCAATTGCTTCCAGAGAGCAATCAGTCTCACTGGATCTTTAGACTCGACGAGCTCAAGTAGCCGGTCTAGCACGATCGAGCGTTTTAACTGTTGAGACGCAGGGTGTCCCTGGGGACATCTGGCTGCCTCCGCGACCGCAGGGTGGCTCAGCCACTCTTTGAAAACTGGTCCACGATGGGGATGCCGGATGCCGTCGACCATGAACGAGGCCCTCTCGGCCGCCTGCGCCACATCCAGTCTTGGGTGATCCGCGACTCCTAGCATTCGGTAGAAGCTCCGATCCGTTTCCCTCTCGTCCGATTCAAGCGGTGCGGCAATATCGAGGAAGTCGGTCTGGCGGAACGGCCCGTAGATGGTCTCTAAGTCCTCGGACCCGGTCCATGAGGCATCGAAATAAAGCTCTCCGCCGGCACGCAAGCCCCGCGCCGATCCATCTGATGAACGGGCCGGAAGCAGCACCCGGGAAAGGCCCTGCGCTAGGTCCTCGCTGCCCGAGAGGCGGACAGCATGATAGGCGCGCAAGCCGACCATGGCTCGGGCACGCTCTGTCGGATCCGCGTCCGGATCGGCCAGGATGCCGATGAGGAATTCCCGTATTAGTTCGCGCCATTCGAACGACTTCACCCCCAGTTCACGAAGAAGGCTCTCGGCGCCATCCACGTCCGGCATCTCTGCGATTGGCACAGGGATGTCATGCGGAATTGCGGAGTCTCCACGCACCCGGGGAAGAAATACGGGGCCATCGGCCGGCGCGAGAAGGTCGCCGTTCGTGCTCAGGACGCTCGGCAACTTCCTGAGGGCCGCGACCAACGACAGTCCGAGCGAGTTCCGCCAGTCCACCAGGAATTCGTAATAGGCGTCGAGAGTCGTCCTCGTAGGTTGCCGAAGATGGGCGAGGAACTCGGAGAGGCGCATTTCCTCCACACCAAGCCCCAAGAGGAAAACGCGCACCGGCTCAAGTGCCTCAACGTCGGGACGAAGCGTGCGGCTCCGATGCAAGTCCGCCACAGCGTGGGCCGCCGCGAGACTCGGAAGCTTTCTCGGCAACAACTGCATGTCGCCGGGCATCTGCAAAGCGGCTCCCTCGATAGATGGAAGAAACGGTGTGCGCGATAGTGCCCGACACCATCGTTCTCGAAGCCGTGTCGCTGATCCCGAAGTCGGTTCAGACAGCGTCGGTACCAGCGCCTGAATGGCCTGCTTGCTAGCACCGGTTCGACCGATGAGGTCCGCCGCGACTGTCTCGGCTAGGAAGGCGGCCACTTCCTCGAGCAAGTACCCGTTGTATGCCACTGCCTCAGGGGTGCTGGCGAGCTGTCTTCGGTCCATACTGAGGGCCCATTCGGCATGAATCGCGAGGTGGGTTCCGGGCCGCTCATCGGTGGGGAAATAGACATGCAATGGGAAGGACTCCTCCAGGCTGGGGTACCCGGAAGCGTCCAAAGGGACCGCGACAGCGAGGCTGACGCCCCCAATCTCAGCCCATGCGGCTCCCAGAGGCGCCAAAATGCTCGCGTCCGGGGCAACTTCGCCTCGGTAGATCAGCCACTCCTCATCACGATCTTCGATCTCTAGCAACACGTGCTCCACCGGGCCATCACTGTCGCGGCTGACTTCGACCGCAAAATCAGCGTGCGTACCCCTGAGCTCGAGGTGGTCCACACCGTGCAGGAAAAGCAATAGCCGTGGCAGGAGGTTTGCCACGAGGTGATCAGCTACGGTCTCCCTCGCGATGCCGTCCCGAAAAGGGAGGCGAATGACAGTTGTCCATTCGGCAGCGAGCAACTCTGCTACGACGTCGACATCGGCGCCCAAGTCGCGGTCTTCAATAGGGAATGGAAAGGCGTAGACAGGGAACTTCTGTTGTTCCGGAATATTTCCGAGCTCGGCGAACACTGTCTGGCGCACCCGCTCTCCGTCGAACTGAAACGATGCCTGCCGACTGACGACCTGAGGCCGGTCACTAATCTCTCCAACCGACTTGAATCCCAGCCCCTTATGTCCCACTGAGGTGCCAGGATCCTTCGATGACCGGCCCAGCGAGCAGATAGCCTCGACTTGCTCCTCCCCGAACCCGAACCCGTTATCGGCAACAATCAGGGCGGTCTCGGTGAGGAGGAATGTAGCTCGCCCACGCTTGCCAGTATTCAGTGCTGCGTCATTGGCGTTCTGGAGGAGTTCGAAGGGATAGCGCCCGGAGTACTGCTGCCGCACGAGTTCCTGCGCCCCACCTCTTTCATCAAGACTCTTGAAAACTGTCTCGACCAGATCATGCTCGACTTGAACGCGTATTGACGATATTTCACGCTCGCGCAGCTTGGCCGCAACATCCATACCCATGCCCCCACCTATCCCGACGGTCTCATCGCTAAGAATGCTCCATCCGATGGGTTTTGCTCGCATCAGACACGGTCGCTGTCGTGGTACGTCTAGATCCGGTGGCGACTTTTAGGGACCGCTAGGGAAGAAGCGCCCGTGAGAACAACATTGCGCGGCGCCGAATTGCGCTGGATGACGAGGTTTCCGGCCGCTTGTCACGGAAGAGGCACTAGCGAGTTCCTGGTCAATGAGGCTCGCGATCTTCCAGGGATTCGCGAGGTTGTTCACAATGCATCGGCGCCGACCAAATCGTTTATGAGGACGAACCCTCCTCAGTCAGTGTCAAGAGCCGCCAGCCGCGAAGCCATGCGTTCCTCAGCGAAAACAGCCCGAGCAACGTTGATTGTCTCAACGTCATAGTGCGGCACCAGCAGGCCCAAGCTGGCAATAGCCGCGACGAAGGCCTGCTCTTCAGGCATCGACTCGAGACACATCGCATGGACAAGGCGTGCGCCTTCCAGGCGCTCATCTGCAGCACACTCGGAATGACGTGTACTTAGCGCTGGGGGCGCCTCAACGGCGCCATCCACACCGCTGACGGACGGATCGCGGGGCCGAAGGGACCGGCACGGGATGGGAAAAACAAGCCCCACCGCGGGGACCGGGCGTGGGTGACGGGGTGGAGCCCGGAGCAGATCGCCAGGCGACTGCCGTTGGACTTTCCCGAAGATGGGTCGATGCGGATCTCGCACGAGGCCATCTACCAGGCGCTCTACATCGAAGCCCGGGGCGGACTGGAGCGAAGGATGTCCCGGTGCCTGCGACGCGGCAGGACCAAACGCGTTCCCCGAGCGCGGACGCGCCAGCGCACATGGGCCCACGTCACCGAACAGACAGTGATCTCGAAGAGGCCGGCAGAGGTCGAGGACCGCAAAACGGCAGGGCACTGGGAAGGGGATCTCATCATCGGGCTCCAGCGGTCAGCGATGGCCACGCTGGTCGAACGCACGACCCGGTACGCGATGCTCGTCCACTTGCCCCGCCAGGAAGGTTACGGAACGGTCGCACGCACCAAGAACGGACCGGCCCTGGCCGACTATGGAGCGTTGAGCACGAAGGACGCCCTCACGAAGGCCCTGACGTCGCTGCCTCCGGAGCTACGCCGGTCGTTGACGTGGGACCGCGGCAAGGAACTTTCAGCGCACGCTCTCTTCACCGAGGAGACCGAGGTCCCCGTCTACTTCGCCGATGCAAAGAGCCCTTGGCAGCGCGGCAGCAATGAGCACCTCAACGGGCTGCTGCGGCAGTACTTTCCGAAAGGCACCGACCTCTCCCGATGGAGCGCCGGCGAGATCGCAGCCGTGGCCCATGCCATGAACGACCGACCGCGTTGCATCCTCGCGTGGCGGACCCCGGCAGAGGCCTTCGAAGATCAGCTACGCTCGGCCCAACAACAGACTGTTGCGACGACCGGTTGAATACGGCCAGTACACCTCGGCGTCCTTCCGCGCTCTGTTGGGCTCCCTGGGGATGCGACCGTCGATGGGACGGACCGGCGTGTGCTGGGATAACGCGGCCGCGGAGAGCTTCTTCGCGGCGCTGAAGAACGAGCGGGTCTACCGCACCGTCTACGCGACAAAGGCCCAGGCCCGACGCGACCTCATCCGCTACATCGAAGGCTTCTACAACAGCCGCCGACGCCATTCGGCACTCGATTACCGGCGACCCAACGACGTCCACTACAGTTACCAAACGCTGGCGATGGCAGCGTAGAAAACCAACAATTCCGCTGTCCGAAATCTCCTAAGCAGCCCAGTGCCGCACCCG
The DNA here is from genome assembly GCF_051262515.1 of Arthrobacter arnarulunnguaqae. Classification (NCBI taxonomy): domain Bacteria; kingdom Bacillati; phylum Actinomycetota; class Actinomycetes; order Micrococcales; family Micrococcaceae; genus Arthrobacter; species Arthrobacter arnarulunnguaqae. The sequence continues at coordinate 194,072 of NZ_JBIMER010000004.1, forward strand.
TGGAGGCGGGGTCCGCCGTAGACGGTGCCGACGCTCCAGCGTCCGGGCAGCGCGTTTCCCAAGCGCATCACGGGGCGGCCTGCGGTGTCACGGTGTCTCCTGTCGCGTGACTTGCCCTGTAGGAGTCCGGTGGCGGGGGCCCGGTTCCTGGTTATGGGCCCGGCCGGGGCCGGCCGCTACGCTGTGTGGGGACGTCCACGGTGGACGGCGGAAAGCGGGTCCCCATGGGGATGGCCGAGGATTTCAGCAGGGTGCATGGGCGGGTCGTCCGGCTGATTGCCGGGGGCAGGGCGCTTGCTGGCGCGCGCGCAGACGTGGAAACGATGCGGGAGATGCTGCTGGACGGGGCGGACGCGACACCGGGACAGCGGGACGACGTGGTCCGGTGGCTCAAGGAGCTGTTCGGGACGAAGGCGACCGCGAAGGCCGTGAAGGCCATAGTGCGCGGCACCGTGTGGGAGCCGGCCCTAGCCCCGGACGATCCGGCGTTGGAGGTGTTCCGGGACGCGCACCGCAGGACGAAGCTGCTCGCGGACGGCGGGCAGCCGCTCCGGTGGCTTCCGGAGCCGACCCGGCTGGGGTTGATCCGTGGTAACGAGACGATCCTGCGCAAGGTTTTCCGCCCCGCTAGGGACGTCCGGGCGGAGGACATCGCCGACCTGAGGGCTTGGACCCGGAGACTCGTCGCGGCCGCCCCGGAGGCGCACCCCCGGGAGCCCGCCGCGAGTGTCCCGGCAGAGAAGCGGAGCGTCGGGGCCGCGGCCCTTGGCCGGGTCAGCCGGCTGACCGCCGCGCAGGCGCTGGCAAGGCTGGACGCCCGGCGGATGGAGCTCGCGGCGTCGTACCGCAACGCCCCCGAGCGGGAGTCGCATCTGTTGGACGCCCGCCGGGATCGGCTTGCAGCGGAGATCCTGGAGGCGAAGGCCGGGCATCTGGCGTCCACGTACGCGCAGGACCGCGAGTTCACCGAGCTGGCGAAAAGAACCCGCAAGCTGCGTTGGCATCCGCCGGTGGTCCGGGACGCCAAGATCATCTCGGGTGGGCTCCCCGAGCTCGGGAAGCGCCGCTGAGCGCCGGCCGGGGCGGCCCGATTCGTGGTTATCTCCAGCGGCCGATTCCGGTGGCATACAGGTCCGCGTCCAGGTGCGTCAACGGCGGATTGGAGGTGAGGTAGCCGGTGTGGTGGGTGATGGCGTTCTAGCAGACAGTCGCCCAGTCGGTGATCTGCCAGCAAAATAGCTCCCGAAACTCCTTGGCGGGGAACCTCCCCCACTGTAGCGGCGCCTCAGAGCGGCTGCGCTTCCTGCCCGAGGGCTTTCCGGTGCCGTCGCCCCTTGCGGTCCCGGTCATGGCTGCGCCGGAGTTCGCCGAGACCCGGTGGGTGTATCCGCCGACCCTCTCCAGGACCACGCCGTTGGCGACGTCGGCCAGGGCGATTACGGCGAGGACCTGCTTGGTGCCGTGTAGAACGATCGGGTGACCGAGCGATCGGCCCCGATGGCGTGCGATTCGATGACGCCAGGCGTGCGGCCGTTCTGGTCAGCTGTCCCGGCTGAGTCGACTTTTGCGTACCGGGTCGCGGCCGATCTTCATTGTCTATGGTGCTCGTTAGATAGGGGCTCGCGAATGTCCATGCCTCCATCGGCTCGCCGCGTGACGGTGGCTCGATCGTCTTTACGGTTGAGCCACCGGAACAGAACGACGATGAGCCAAAAACCGCCCGTCAGGATCGTCAGTAGGGTATGCAGCACCATGCGCATTTGGCGCTGTCTGGTGAGAATCACCTGCGTTTCGGTGCGACTTGCGACACCCATTCTCGCGCAACCTAGTCCGCGACGATCTGGTCCAATGAACCCCCTGGAAATATTTCCGCCGGGAAACGCTGGCAGGCATCCGCTAGAAGTTGTCAGCCCATGGCGCCAGCGTCAAGTAGTCCCGCTGGTGAAACTCTTGCACCGCGGTCCCCCGCTCGTCCTCGCAGTCTGGCTCCCAGTCGTCAGGGTGGGTGTTGGGCGGAAACTCGTTGGGCAGGAGTTGTTGACGCGGCTGGATGAGGCGGGACTTTTGGTTCTTAGGCGAGGCCGTTGCCAGCTCCTGTGCTCTCGACTGGTACCGCGCCGTTAGCTGCCGGTCCGCCTCAAGTAGGGTCTGCAACGACTTCTCCGCGTCGTACTTGTTCACCACTGCCCCCTTTGGGGACGTTGCCCCGCCCTTCAAAGACGGGGCGCGCCCGCTTCCCAGCGCAACCGGGGAAGGGCTGCGCACCGGCATTCTCACGTGCCGACCCGGTAACTGTAATCGAACAGGTATTCGATTGGCTAATGACGGTCGTCGATTCCGGGGCGGAAGGCCCCGGCGCCGAAGCGAAGTCGACTCGCCTGAGGAGCCCCGTGCGGAAGCAGCATTGAGGGGGCCGTGGCACGAGGAGCCGGCGGCTCACCACCCGGTCGCCGCGGGCTAGGGGAGGGCGAGCGTCCGTTGGAGACTGGCGTCACCGCCTGCGAGGCGAACCCCTCGGCAACGGCGGGTGGAAGTTCAGGGCCGTTCACCAACGCCATAGGCTGCGGCCTCCTGTTCCGTCGACGCGTTCGGCATGTTCCGCTGGCGCGTTCCGCGTGTTCCGAACTGTTCCGCACCTCCGGAACATGTTCGACAGCCCTGCATCCCGGTGACGACGCGGTTTTTGTCTCTTCAATTCCTGATGTTCCAGATGTTCCACAAAAAAGATATATAGGGGCAATAGACGGGTCTGCACATTGGTATACACCCTCTGCGGTTACCCCATCACATCCCCGCCGCAATGTGTGGAACACGCGGAACGCGACCCACGGAGGCTCCTGCATCCCAGTGTTGTTGCGGATTTGGGACGTTCCGGGGGTGCGGAACAAGACGGAACGGTTTTCCGCGCAACCCGCTTTTGTTCCATTCGGGACCCCTTGGGAGTGTCTTGGCACGGCCGGTGCGGCACACGCCACTTGAGCGTTGTGCTGTAGCCGAACGCCCGAAGGCGCCCGGAACGAATGCCGACACCCCAGAATCCGTGTGAATACAGAGATGCGGGCGTCCGGAGCCACTGAAATGCGTATCGCGGACGGCAATGCACAAGCCCAAAAGGGCGGAAGTGACACCCGTGGGAACGCGGAGGCCATAGGTATTAACGCCAACGCATTCCGGCCCCCTCTCAAGGGCCACACGACTCAGGAGAAAAACCTTGAACAACAGCACCACCCCCGCAGCGGCCCCGGCCGCGCCGGCCGTCCCGCAGCTGGTCATCCCAAACTTCCAACCGAGCGCCCCGACCGCCATGCCTTGGGTGGCGACGGACTACACCTACACGCTGGGGGCTACCTCGCACGGCGCCACGAAGCTCGCCGAGTCGGCCGTCGCCCCGCTGGTCGCCGCGGCCCGCGGGTACCGCACCGCCACCCCCTCCACCGCCGCGGACGCCGCCAAGACCGTCCTGGGCATCGAGGACATGCGCACCGGCGCCGGCAAGAAGCTGAAGGAGGCGGCCGCCACCGGCGACGCGCTGATCATGCCCTGGTACTCCTGCACCCAAGTGTTCGAGGCCGCAACCAACGGCCGTCCCCCGGAGCGCACCACCTACCAGATCCGCCCCGCCAACCCGGAGCCGGACACCAAGAACAAGCTCCGCAAGTACCTAAACGAGGCCAGGGTCGAAACGGTCATCGGCTCCCACCCGGCCACCCCGGCCTGCTACCTCGACGCGCAGCTCATCGTCGTCGCCGAGGGGCTCCTGAAGGCCGAAGCCGCCCTGACCGCGTACCTGATCGCCAACGGCGCGACCCGGGCCGAACTCGCCAACGAGCACGGCGGCAACATGTACGCCGCGCAGGCCGCCCTCACCGCGGCCATGGAGCGCATCCCCGCGGAGGACCGCGTGCTCGTCGTGGAGATCATCGGCTGCCAGAACTGGCGGGGCAAGAAAGACTGGGCCACCCTGGCCCTGAAGAACCGGGCCGTGTGGATCGCGATGGACGCGGACGTGCAGAACAACCCGTACGTGTGGGACGCCGCATACGACATCCTGAGCCACGTGTCGAACAAGGGCGCGGAACCCTCCGTGCTCCTGCTGCCGGGCGCCGAGGGCAAGACCGGGGTCGACGACTTCATCGCCGCCGGCGGCCGCTGGTCCGACCTCGAAAACCTGGCTGTGGCGACGCTCCCGGAGCGCCCCGGCATCAAGGGGCGCCCGGCCCGCATCGCTTCCGGCGTCTCCGACATCGTCGGCGGGGTCACCTACGGGGTCGAAAAGGGCGAAGACGAGAACGGCCAGCCGGTCGCCACCCTCGTCCCGTGGGCTGAGGCGGCCGTGCAGGTCACCGCTCTCAAGGTCGTCACCTCCCCGTACCCCTCGACGATGCCTTCGCAGAGGATGTCCGGAACGGTCACCTGGCTCTCCGAGGACGCGCAGGGCCACGAGACCACCAACGTCGCCTACTTCGTGGACCGGCCGTACGCGCTGCTCACGAGCGGCCTGGCGAACGTTCCGGAGACGCTGTCGGTCCTGACGGACGGTGAGGCGTCCGCGGTGGTGCACGAAGCCTACTTCGCCGGCAAGACCCTGACCGCGTGGCGCAAGACGAGCGTGCACGCCGAGCGCGAGACCACTGTGCAGACGACCGGCATGTACGAGCACAACGGCAGGCTCGTGTTCCTGACCACCAACGGTGCGATTACCGCCGGCGGGTTCGATCCGTCGCTGCGCGGGATCGCCGAGGGCCACCCGGACACCACGACTCCGTTCGTGGACGGTGACCAGGAGCCCAAGCGGGTCACCGAAGCGTTCGAGGGGTACTCGCAGGTCCGCGGCATCTTCAGCCCGGACTTCCAGTTCGTGTGGGCGACGACGCTCTCGGCGATCGCCGCGACGGCTCTGGGCCTGCAGCCGCAGGGCGGGTTCCTGATCTTCGGCAAGCGCGGTTCCGGAAAGACGCAGGCGGCCCGCTGCCTTTCCATGCCGTACGGCGTCTCCTGGGGACGCCGGTCCCCGGTGAAGCTGAACGGAACGATCGCGGCCCTGACCCGGCAGCTGCTCAACGGCAACAACCTCATGCTCGGGTTCGACGACGCCCGCGACAACGACGACGACAAGCTCAACCGCGAGCTGCGCACGTTCATCATGAACGCCATCCGCATCGGCTACGAGTCCGACGCGGTCCCCACCACGTCCGTCCGGGACGCGTCCGGGAACTGGATCACCAAGCCCATGCTGCCCTTCAGCGTCCGGTTCCCGCTCATCACCGGCGAGGACCTGCCCGACCTGGGCCTCACCCCCTCGACCGTGCAGCGCTTCCTGTCCGCGACGCCGACCGAGCACAACCAGCTGCTGGCCGGCCGCGGCGAAGTCAAGGCGATGATCGACGAGCTTGAACGCGCCCGGGCCGCGGAGGACCTGCTGGGAGCCCTCCTGGTCGCTTGGCTGCGCAAGGCGGTGGGGACGGAGAACCCGCGCGAGGTCATCCTGGCCGAGCTGAACGAGACGGTCGCCAAGGAGAACACCGTCATGGGGGCCCACGCCGAGAAGCCGGGCGAACGGGACCTGGAGCTCCTGGCCCCGCTGATGGCCGGGCTCGGTGCCGTGTACGACATGGTCGCGGATGCCTATCGGGCGCAGGGCCGCGACGAAGAGGCCGCGGACATGGCGGAGCTGCTGAAGGAGGACCGCGAGGAGCTCGTTCAGGCGTGGCGCCGGCACCGCAACAACTACGGTGACAAGGCCGAGGCGACGCACGGCAAGTACCTCGCGACGCTCAACGACCTGCTGGCCACCAACCGCGTGTGCTGGGGCCCTCCGACGAAGCCGGAAGTCGGGTTCGCGCCCCTGTGCATCGGCCGGGTCATGGACAACGGAAACCTGCGCCTGGTGAAGTCCGCGGCCGTCGAGGCGCTGCAGGGCACCCGCAACTTCGAGAAACTCACCCTGGAGAAGCTGGAGCTGGCGATGAAGGAGGTCAGCAAGCAGCAGAAGTTCCGACCCTTCAAAGGCGCCGGGACGGTCGCGGGCTGGGAGATCACCCCGGAGGAGTGGATCAAGGCGACGGTCGGCATCATGACGGACACAGAGCTGGATCGGCTTGACGACGAGGAATGCAGCGTGGCCGGTTCTGCCGCGGCGAACATGTCCGCCGTCAGCTACGCGCTGGTCCCGAGCCGGCAGCTGCCGGCGGGCGTCAGCCGCCTGAACAACGATGGTTCGGACCACAGCCGCGCCAAGGCCCGCCTGGCCGCGCGGGCGGCCTAGGCAATGCCCCGTGGGCGGGCCGCCGAAGCGGCCCGCCCACCCGGGGCACCAGCCCCACAAAAGAATCCTCTCCGAATCCCGTCAGGGTTCGGGTTCCCAGACCCGCGTGCCAAAAAGCCATTGGACAAGCAGAAACCACGTAGACACCCCTAGAAAGCAGAAGCCGATGAACAACAACTTGAACACCCGAAAAAACACCGCCGCCACGCTCATCGCCCGCCATGCCCGCACGACAACCCCAACCCGCTGGACGGCCCTGTTCCGGACCGTGGAGGCCTCCGCGGGCAAGGACCCAGCCCTTCGCACCGTCGCCATGCGCGCCTTGGTGACTGCGTGGTCGAAGGCGATCAAGGCCGCCTCAGCGGAGCTCGCCGCGGCCGGCGCGGTCGAGCCGGACCCCTCGATCCTCGCGACCCTGCCGGGATCCACGGTCCAAACCGTTCTGGCCACGTGGGTCGCCGGTCCTGGCGTCCCACCGTACGGGAACCTTTCCAACACCAATGGGCCAACCAGCGCCGAACTGGAGGACCCGGACCTCTCCATGCACGGCGATACCGGGGACGCGCTGCGCGCCACTTTGGAGTCGCGCCTGGCGATGGAGCCAAGGCCGGTGTTCCGGATCGAAGACTCCGACCTGTCCAACCAGGCGCTGCTTCAGGAGCTGGTGAACCGCATCATCCGCCGCAACGCCGAGACGTTCACTCCGGAGGAGGCGGCCGCGGTCGTATGGCGCGAGAAGATGGAGCTGCAAATGGACCAGCAGATAGAGCAACAGGTGGAGCAGCAGCGGATGAAGCAGCAGGTCGACGACATACCGCCGTTGACGCCCGAGCAGATGGACCAGTGGGCGGTCGTCCTGGGCGCGTGGACGCGCGTGATGGCCGCAGCTGCCCCGGAGCTGCACCAGCTCGGATGGCGCGGTTCGGTCCCGGACCGCCCGTTCGACCGTACGCTTCCGTTCCAGGGGATCGCGACGACGGCGTCGGGCGTCGTCCTGGACGCGCCTGCGACGGAGTTGCACCTCCAATACCTCGCGCAAACCGTCGCTTCGGACTGGCCGGCAGTCTAGCCATGACGTAGTGCACATCGCACAGGCGGCTGACAGCGGTGCGGCAACTCGGGTGTCGCACCGCCCGGCGTGCCTGCTCGGGACGGCGCGCCCGGCGGACCCTCACGAACATCCCCGTCCATCGGCTCCATGGTCGTCAGTGCCTGTGTACCCACGGCATGGCAGCGGATGTGTCCCCACCGTCGAATCGGACGAGCGCTCGGCCCGAAAGACAGTCGTTCGCGCACACGTCCCTCCCCCAGAAAGCGACACCACCCGGCGATTTAGGTGCCGCCGGGCGCCAGCGGGCCTATGGAGAACGGCGCGAGGTCGACGCCAGGACGGGGAGTGGGATCGTCCTGGATCACCAGTTCCGTGCCATCCTGCCGGTTCCGCGCTTAGTAGTGGTTTACGGGTGTTTGTGGCGGAGGAAACGATGGGTCGGGGCTCGGGTTGCCTGCGGCGCATTGGCCTGCGGCTCAGGGCTCCGGTGGTGTGGCTCGGGGCTCCGGTGGTGTGTAGCTCGCCGGTGCTGGACCCCGGTGCGGTGTGCGCTGCGCGGTGCATCGCGGAGGAGACCCTAGGGTTGCGGCGGCATAGGATGGCCCGTGCGGCCGGCAGGATGGCGGCGCAGCACAGTCGGTTGCCGACGACAGGACTGGCTGGGAGCCAGAAGGGGCGGGTGCCTCCGGCAGGCAGGGACAGCACTATGGGAACGATCCGTCGGGGAAGGATCTGGTGGCCCGTGCCGCTGTGGATCGGAGGGACGGTGCGGATCGGCCGGATGCGGACCGCGCGGCGCGGGCCCTCTGTGCGGACCGGACCATGGGTGTGGGCGAGACGGGTGCGGAGAGCGCGGGGAAAATGGATGCCCCCGTGGGCGTGGCGGATGTCGGCGGCGCGGGACATGGACGGCGCCGGCCTGACCGGTTTCGCTGACGGTCAGAGGGGTCGGATCGCCGGGGGCGTTCGTCGCGGTGGGGGCAGGAGCGGTGGCTGCGCAGTTTGGTGGATCCTGCCTCGCGCCCCCGGTTGCGGTTCGCCCCCGGTCCCCGGGGGCTCCCTTGCCCCGCCCCTCCTTATGCCCCCCCCGCCTAGCCACCGTGGTTGGGCCTGCCGGCCGGGGCTCGTCGCTAGCGCGCCGGCGGCTTACGCCGGCCGCAGCCAGTGCGGGACGTGCAACAACCCGTGCGCGGTCCGGACCAGCGCGAGCGGGTCGAAGCTGTCCGCCGGGTCGAACGATATGTTGGCCAGCGGCACGCTCAGCCACCGCTCCGCCGGCACGCTGCCGCGGCCAACCTGGAAGGACGCTTCCAGGTTCAGGAACGCGTCACTCAGGTTGTTGCCGGCGGGGAACCACTTCGCCCAGTCGGCGACGCCGATGCGCCCGGCCGGAGAGAACCTCGTGCGTTCGGGGTGGACGCGGAGGGCCTTCCGGATGGCCTGGCGGATCTCGGTGGACCCGCCGCGCTTCCGGATGTCGCCCGGGTGTGGGACCCCGACGAACAACACGACCAGGCCGGTCGTGGCGAGCGGTTCGCGCTCCATGAAGCGCACCCAGCGGGCGACCTTGGCATCGAACCGGGCGGAACGGGACGCGGTCACCTCGATCGCGATGCGCAGGCCGTCGTGCCGGATGATGAGGGCATCGGCGCGGTGCGTGTACGCCCCGGTCGGCTGTGCCGCGAGCATGTTGGCCTGGCCGCACTTCTCCCCCAGGACCGCCGAGACCGGGAGGTACTCGGCGGCACGGATGGCCAGCTCGACGGCCAGCACGTTGTGCCGGTCGAACGAAGTGCCGGTGGACCATGGGAGGCCCCCCGTCACCGCGCGGGCCTCGCCGTCGGTGAGCTCCTTGGCCAGACCCGCGAGTGCGCGGCCCCCGAAGGGCTTTCGCCGGTACAGCCACACGGGCCTCGTGGAGCCTCGTCGCAGCTGCCGGTTGGCATAGGTTCCCATTTCCAGTAGGTCGAGCGTCTCCAGTGCACGCGGCACCATCGTGCGCCGGTCCAGCAACGCAGTGTCTCCCGTGAGGACCGCGGCCTGCTCGGCAGTCACGGTCCCCCAGGCGTCCAGGCAGGCGAGCAGTCTCAGCGCGGTCGCCCGGCGGCGGACATCGGAGAAGAGCCGGAGCGCGTCGTCGCGGGTCAGGCCGGTCCCACCCCGGGGGTTGCCCGCCGGCGACCACACCGCTTGGGATCCGGAGACCCAGCTCTCGGACCAGTACGGGTCGTTCCGTTCGACGGTCGACAACGCCCGGGGGTTGGCGCGCGAATGGACCACGAACGCGGGGAAACCGGTCATCGCCGGCCTCGGCAGCCGGCGATCAAGTGGCGGGCGAAAATGCGCGACAGGCTGGCGTGGTCGGGCTCATCCTGGCCGAACACAAGACTGCACGGTCCTTGGCTCAGGTCGTCGGAGACGGTGTGACGGTTCACACCGGCACTGGCGGTGTGGCGAAAAACTATGGGCTTTACATGCACAGGAATTCCCTCTCGGTCGTCTACACCGTGAGAGCGGCCGGGTTTGTGTTCGGTGCGCAGCCGGTCTGGGGAGCGCGATCCCAGGGTGGAGAGCCCCCGGGGGCACTGCGTCACGGGGTGGGCACCAATACGAGCCCCGGGATTCGGCGAACCAAGCGACGGCCGGCAGAGCGTATTACAAGCCGCGCTGGCGGGACCCCGCCCGGACCTCGTCGAGCTTGGCCCGCAGCCACGCGCTGCGCATGGCTGCATTCCGCTTCTCCCGCCGGCGCCCCCGCACGAGCTCGCGCACGAAATAAAAGAACACGCCGAGCATGATGACGCTCCACAGCATCTGGGCCGCGAGGCCGATATACGCTTCCATGAGTCCGCCCCCCTTCGTTGATGCCAGCCTAGCGACCGGCTCCGACGCGTTGGGGAGGAAGCACGCCAGACACCGGATGAGCCAACCCGGAGTAGGCACCATGGGCAACTGAGAAGCGGTTCGATTCCATGTCGGACACCGCAAAGCGGTTGCCGTCTCCCACCTGCATGGGCGTGCCCCTACGTACGTTCGCAAGTCGATGGTCTGCCACCCCCATTCCCACCCCTCCCTGAGCGTGGCGATCGCCGAGCGGCTGCCCTTGCCAATGATTAAATCCCCCTCCCAATGCCCCGGTACCAATCTCCCCATCACTTCCGCAGGCCTGTCCCTAATCATGACCATGTCCGGGAAGCGCCTGACCCGGTGGTCCTTCCTGCGGCGTGGCCTACGACCGGTCCGTCCGCTGCGCAGCGAAACAGCCGGATCCACGGCAAGCTCCAGGCTTCCGCGCCCGTACAGGGCCTGATAAACGGTCTCAGGCACAATATGCATGTCCGGTTGTCCCGGGAAGTCGGCGCGTAGACGGTTGCTGATCTGGCGGGGGCTCCAGCGTTGTGTCAGGTGTTCGCGCACAAACTCCCTCAGCTCCGGGTTTCCGGCGATCTTCCCCGTTCGCGGACGACTCCGCCTGCGCTCGGCATAGCGCTGAGCCGTCCGGGGACGGTAGTTGCCAGAGGATTCATGAATGTTCCGGCGTATCTCCCTGCTCACCGTCGATGGACTACGCCCCAGCTCCATGGCAATGGCACGGATGCTGCGACGTGCGTGCAAGAGGTCCGCGATCGTGATCCGTTCGGACTCTGAGAGAAACCGGGCGGAAATCACGGCCGGCTTACGACGGGAGATGGGAGCGTACTTCTTGATGTTTCCGGACTTCAGAACGACCGTGTGGCCGTGCCGCCATCGCGTGCCGGAACTACGACTGATTCCTACGATCCGGCACGCTTCGGAATTGCCCATTCCCTGTTTCATCAGCTGATCATAGTGAGCGCGCGCAGCGTTCTTCGGAGGGGCACCCCGTGACTTTCTCGGTCTTTTCATGTCGTCCAATTGCAACTCCTAAAGTTCAGGTGTTGCAACTACCGCTAGACGCCAAGCCATCGAAACGGCACACTTTTCGACCGTCACTGACACCACCCTTCGTGATTGACCCCCGCGTGTGCCGGCGCTTTGCCGGTGAACGGGCCTCGTCTCGTTTTGGAGATGTCTGCGAGACTGTCACGCGGGCCCACTCGTGTCCCAATGACGCTGCCCCAGCTCCTCGACAGGAACGCAAAGTGATCGCCGTTTCAGCGCGCCAAGGTGCACGTAAGAAGGTCGTCTGAAGCGCCTCGGGTCTGATGGATTAAGCGCTCCGCCGCGGCCTTGCCACACTAGATATGCAGTTCACCGCCAAGAATCGCCACAGCCACCCGGTGGATTCCGGACACCGGGTTGTCGGCACTGATCGTCGCCGGCAGGTTGATCCTGAAGGTCACGGACTGGGCATCCACGTGATGGTGGCTGACGACGTCGTCGCGTCTGAGCACCTCCACCGCAGGATCCCCCATCTCGTAGCATCGGACGAAGGCCGGCGTAAATGAGGTGGTGAAGGGGGCGTCATTCGACATCGTCGTGTGGTGGTAACCGAAGCCTGATTCGGACCCGTAGCTGGCGACGTGTGCCAAGAAGTCCGCCACGGCGCCGCCGTTTCCCGTGGCCTCCATGCGCTCCACGATCCGCTGGGTGAGTTGCGGCACGGTGAAGGAATTGGCACTGGGTTCGGACATTTGGAGTCCGACACTTGCAAGTAACAGCCTGTTCTCGCCGGGTACGTCGTCGGTGGCTTGGAGCGGCTCAATCTGGTGCACACCTTGGACGGTGTGGCTAGAGGTGTGCCCGGTCGTCGTCTTGATCTCAACGCCGGTCCCGTCCCAAGAGAAGTCGCGTGAGGAGCGTCGCCAACCGTCCCATGCCTGGACGAGTTGGCCGACGTACTGTTCATCCGCGTGGCGGAATACGGCATCGAGGAGCAGAAGTTCTCCTGCAAGACCGAGCAGCGCGCTTTGGGAGAGTTCGAGCCGCTTGATGGCAAGTTCAATAATCGGTTCCGTCATTGCGAAGGCCCGCGGTAGGTCTCTATCTGCTCCTACGCGTAGCAACTCAGTGCTGATAAGGGCACCGACTTGGTCGTAGTGACCGAAGGCGGGAAAAAGGATGCGGTTGGCTTCTAGAGGTGCCTCGTTCTCGCGGTGCCACGAGTGGTACTGCACTGCGTCGCGCACCGTCTCAGTTCTGGCTTGAAGCGCAGGGCCGGTCAAGAACAACTCCACGTGCCCCAGGTGGTCGCGAGCGGCACCGACGATCTGGGCCGTAGTGAGCCACTGGATTGTGCGATCGCGGCCTTCGACACCGTTCGGGATGGCGGTGATCTGCGTGAGGACTTCCTCGTAAGTGGTCATGGGACGGTCTCTCTTCTCAGTTCAAAAGGACGCCGGCGCGTGTGGCGGCGAACTGCTCGGGTCCGCCAGCTGGGATGCAGAGAGCGACCGCGATGGCGGGGTGGGGCTGGCCTTTGTGCTGATTGATGTAGATCAAGATCTGGCCGTCGGAGCCAGCGGGCCGCCAGGCGGAGTCCGCCCGTACCGAGGGCAACGGATCGTTGCGGTGGTAGTAGTCGAAGTAAAGATCGCTGCGGTACTGGCCGGGACCTGCCGTCGGGTCACTGGCCCCCCAAGTGGTGGTGAGTTCACCGGCCTCCACGTTCTTAGTCGTGGCCCTGACCGTGAAGGCCAAGTGCGACAGGGGTCCACTGTTGACGGTCTGACCGTCCCCGAAGCGGATCCCGACCCAAAAGCGGGGTTGCAGGGCCCGCTTCTGCTGAAGGTCGGACATGGACCACAACCGCCCGGGATCGCCGGTGACGAACAGTCCTCGGACCGGGCGGCTCAAGCTGGCTGCCCAGAGACGGAGGTAGGCGGCGATCGCGTAGGGGCAGTGACGCCGCGTCGGATCGCCCTGGCGTCCTGACACCGGGGGCCTGTAGAGGCCCGGATTCGTCACGGGACCCTTCGCGGCCACGCGGACCTCGATCTGTGCCCAATGGGTGGAGATGGGGCTTTCAGTCCCCGGGGCGTAGGCGTCGTATTTCAGCTGGTCCAGCCAGTCGGCCGCCTCAAGAAGACCCAGCGGCTGATCGAGGATTTGGCCGCGCACCGTTCCTCCCGCGATGAGTGGTGACGAAGGACGTGGTTTGAAGAGATCCGCCACGAGTTGCGCGTTGGGGTCTGGTCGGCCCCCGCTGTTAAGGACAGTGAGGAATGGGCGGGCGCCCGGCGAGAGAGGATAGTTACGCGTACTGGTGATCTTTCCCGTCGCGGCGAAGTTGTGCCCCTGCAGCACCGCGGGTTCGGGCGCGCCACCCATCATGCGCTCGATGATGGCGCTGCGAATCGCCTCATCCGTGTCGTGGTAAGCGCTGAAGAGGCTGAGTTGGTCGGACGAGGCGAAGACGCGGCACAGTTCGACGTAGGAGCCCCGGTAGCCGAACCAACGCTGCATCTGCATCTGGGTGTCCGCCAGCGGGGTACTGGCAGATCGCTGGAACAATGCAGTGGTCATCCCCTCGAGGGTGAGACCGCGCGCCATGACGTTGCCGGATACGAAGATCGTGCACAGGTCCCGAGGGGCATTCCACTGGCTTGACTCGGGGTCGAGAGTCGCGCGGTAGGACGGACGGTCGTCAGCGATCGGATCGCTGTTGACGACCGAGACCCGAGTGCCGGGGATGATCTCGTCGGCCAGAAGTTCCTTCAGTGTCGGCCAGTCCGGGAACTGCCTCGGGTGGACGATGTTGAACTCGGTCTCGATCGCCCGGGCCGAGTCCTTGTATCGGTCGAGCCACACCTCCCACGACGCGGCGTGGGTGGTGAGCGTGGCAATCAACTGAGATGGCAGGCTCGCCCCTCCCTCATCGAGCAACCGACGAGCGCTGCGCCTGTCGGGAACACCGGCCCACACGAGGAGGTCCTCGGCCGCGTGGAAGTGATCCTGGATGTTCGCCGACGGGTGGAAGAGCATCGAGTGCGGCGCCATGACTGTTGCTTCGGCTTCCTCGGCACCATCGAACGTCATGGTGGTCGCCGTCGCCGGGCCGACGCGCCGGGATCGGTGAAGGCGAATGGCGCCCGCCACTAGGAACGCTCGCACCGCTTCGGCCCGGTCGTCGTTGGGATCATTGGTCGCAGGCCGGCACAGACCTGCCAGTCTGCCGCGGCGGTAGAAGGTCTCGCCCCCGGTGTAGAAGGCTGGCATCCCTGCTGGTTCCGGGTACGTCGACGAGCGAGGTGCATCAAGGTTGCGGGGGTCGGCTGTGTCGACCATGTGGCCTATGTCGAGGGGGGTTCTCAGCGAGACCAAAAAATCCCTGGGTGCGAGAGGGTTGTGGTCCTCTTGCAGGAGGTTGGCCTGAGGCGTGGCCGTGTAGGCGATGTATGTGGCGAAGAGGTTCTTGGGTGAGCCCTTGGGCGGGTCCCAGAGGTTGGCGATGGCACGCGGAATTTGCTTGAGGTTTCCGTACACTTGGTCTTGGCCCGACTCCGCGACCGCGTCAAGGATCGACCCGTCGTCGGCCTCGTCATCCAAGACCATCATGTGGACCGGACGGTCGAGTTCGCTGACCGCGTTGAATACGGACCTACGGAGGCTATCGCTGAGCGCACGCAGATGGTGCGTCTGCTTCATAGCCACGATGATGATCGGCTGCCGCTGCGCTAGGCGCTGCTTTACGGTGGCCGGCATCAAGTGGTACATGCGGTCCAACGAATGGGTGCCCTCGGAGAGGACCATCCCTGCGGCTGGGCAGAGAAGCCGTCTTGAGCGTTTGACGGAGTTGTCCGTGCCTGAGTCAAGCTGCTCGACCAGACGACCATAAGTCTGCCGCCAAAGGGATAGCCGGGTGCCACCCAGGACGATCACCATATCGACGCCATGATCCATGGCCAGCGCGGAGACACCGAGCATCGAGGCGGTCTTGCCGGACTGGACCGACCCCATTACCAGCCCGGTCCGAACGCGGTTGTCCGGCCATGAAAGCGGCTCAGGATCTCCGTCGCCGAGGACGCCGCGCTCAAGGACGTAGCGACTGTCGGCCTCGATGGAAGCTTTGGCGGTAGGGCTCAAGCCGTAGAGTTGTGCTTCGTAGCGAGACCACCATGTGTCCGCCGGAGCCAGGTCGGGCGGATTGAAGTAGATGCGTTCGGTGGGCGGAGGCGTGGGCATGTGTTACTGCTCATCCCCCGAAAGGATCATCCGTTCCAGCGAGTCGTAGCCCGATGATCCGAAGCGATCCCGGACGGCAGCGGACGCCTGGCTAGGGTCGAGGTCGAGGAGTTCGATCACTCCCTTGGCGATGCGCGCGATGTAACTCCACTGGGTCTTGGTTTGGGCCTTGTCGATGCGCTTCCAATCGGCTTTACTCGCCTCCCACATTCCGTCGGCGTTCTTCGCGATGCGGTCCTCGATGTCGTCGGGAGACGCGGCGAGCGCGAATGCGATGCCGACCAATGAGCCCACGAGTTGGAGTTCCTGCCACTTAGCCCCCCTGCCATCATCCATGAACGCTTCCGACCATAGTTCGGGGTGGCGGCCGTGCAGATCGACAGCCCTGATCAACCACTCGAAGAGATCGGCGAGGATCTTCTTATTGCGCAGCGGGTCTGTCTCATCCTTTTGGACCCTGGTGAGCAACTCGTCGATGTGTCGAGCCGTGGTCTTGAGTTTCTCACCGCCGGTGTCAAGTAGGAGCAGCGACAGGATCCAGGAGACGACCTTCGTCCGGCGATAGCGAGTGACGCCGAAGCCATAGCCCCTGAGAGCCTCCCCGAGGCCCCCGAGGCCAGGGACGTCCACGAGCGAGGGGGCAATGTCCTTGATCTCGATACGCGGATCTGTGTCGCCGGCCGCGAGCAGTATCGCAGGCGTCAGTTCGATCTCGTGGAACGCTGCGTTGCGGATTTCTTCCGCGTTCAAGTGCACACCCTGCTTGTTGTAGAGCTTGAAGACGTCATGGATCTGTCTGGGGTCGGCCTGCGTGTAGAGGATGACAGGCACCTTGTAAGCGACTGTCTTGGTAAAGAGCTTCTTGACCGTCATCCCCGCCCCAGCGACGTTGATCACGTTTTCGATGATCTGCGTATAGTACTTGCCTCGCAGGGGCTCTAACTCAGGGCCATTGAGGCCACCGCTGCCGTTGTTGCGCAGCTTGAAGGGGAAGTAGTACTCGTTCTCCAGCGCCGCGGTGAGGGTCTCACCCTCCAAGGTCTTCCACGCCTTGCGGAACTTGAAGTAGTCCTCTGAGAAGTTCTTGAGCAGGTCCTTGCCAGGGTGTCTGGAGTCCGCCTCCCGCACCTTCTCCACGGCGGCGGGGTGTGTACCCACGAATCGCAACAGCGCGGTTAGTCGCTGCTTGCCATCGACGACTTCCTGAGGGTCGGACGCGCCGATCTCACGAAGGATGATGGACGGGAGGGGTATGCCGCGAAGAACCGATTCGATCAGGGCCTGGCGGTCGGCAGTGGTCCAAACGTCACCTCGCTGGTACGAAGGCGTAAGGTTCAAATCGGAGTCCGTAAGCTGGATGATCGGCCACACCTCGGCAGTTGCGATGACTGGTTCGGTGCTGAGTTGTTGTGCCCCGGGATCGGACTCCTCCCAGGCCGTCGACCATTTGCTCGTCGCCGCCGCGCGGGTAGCGCCTTCCGACTCCAAGTCCTCGGCGAAGGACTGCTGCAGCCGGCATGCTAGTTCTATGCGCTGGTTGAGCCGTTCGAGTGCCAAAGGCGTTAACTCACTCGGGGAGGTCGTCGTGTCGATCGCTTCAGCAGTATCCAGTTCGAGACTGGAGACGAGGCTGCCGAGGAAGTCTTCGCGGCCGGAGTTGGGCAACTGCTCAGCAAGGTTAAGCCAACCCTGGACCTCCGCGAGCTGTGACATCCATGAGTCAGGGGACATGTCGATGTCATCGCTGCTGATCGACATAGATGCCGCGGTAACACCCGACGGCGCATCCGTGACCTCGGACAAGGTCGAGATACCAGTAGCGATGCTCTCCCACAACTGCGTGCGGGGGTCTTCCACGTCGATCTCATGAGCGACAAGGTTCTCGGTCACGCGACGGCTCCCAGGGGTTCGTGGTCGATGTTGGCGGACGCGGGCGAGTCGCCCAGTCCATTCAGGAGGCTGCTCGCAATGGCTTTGACGACACGGGCGTTCACAGCGTTCCCAAGGGCCTTGTAGGCAGCGAGGTCGGAGGCAGGAAGCTGGATACCACCGAGGCTCTGGAGTTCGGCGCACTCGGCGGGTGTCATGTAGCGCCGCTGGCCGGTCAAGTTGGCCCCGAGGATCGGCACCTGCGTCTGTGTGAACGCGATCAGGCTGGGAGCGGTAGTCGGCCGCTTGACGCGGATGCCGGAGGCGCGCACCTGCAGTACGAAGTTATCGATGTCACGCTCCTCTCCCTGGGCATTCCACTCCAACTTCTGAAAACTGGAGTGGAATTCCCACGGACGCCATTCTCTGAGCCACGGTTCAATCCAGTCCACGTTGTCTTCATAGAACTTGCGGTTCTGACGAATAAAGCCGCGCTTCCAGTTCGGGAACTGGACGTCACTCTCCCGACGAGCGTGGCTTGGGATGAGGGCCTGTTGAGTGGGGATGGTGAGGCCATCGAGCTTGAAGCCGAAGCTGCCGCTAACGTGCATTCCGCTGAAGCCGCGCTTCGAGCGACGAGTCCAGACGCCTGCAGGCGTCTCGTCCTCGTATGGATAGGTGGCGCCGAACTCCATCGACCAGATTGGGAACGACGGCATCTTGAGGTCAGCCGGCGTCCGCCTCAGGAAGTCGCCCCACATGTCGATGGCGTTCAACGTGCCCGCGGGAATCGGACGACTGGAAGGCACGTCGTGGCGCAGCACAGAGGTGATGTCGGTGGGATCTTTATGCTTGGCGGGCCACTCGAACCCATCCAGTCCGTCGAGCGACCCCACGAAGTAGGCGCGGTCCCGGATCTGGGGGATGCCGAACTCGTGCGGCGAGAAATGCTCGATGTCGACCTCATAGCCCAACTCCTGCAGCATTGCAATGATCGTCCTCTTGGTGCGCCCCCCGTCGTGGTTCAGGATGTTGGGGACGTTCTCGAGGATGAACCTGCGGGGCCGCTTGACCCGGAGGATCCGGTGCACAGCGAAGAAGAGGTTCCCCTGGGCGGTGTCAGCGAAACCCATCTGATCGCCGGCCTTGGAGAAGGGTTGACACGGAAACCCTGCGGTCAGCACCTCATGGTCGGGGACCTCCCGTGCCACGTCTTCGTCGGATCCCAGGTCGTTGATGTCGCTCCACGGCCGGATGCCGAAGTTGTCCCGGTAGAGGGCGTTCAGGTTCGGCTCCCACTCGGCAGCGAACACACCCTGGCCGCCCAGCTCATCGAGAGCGACATGAAACCCACCGAGCCCAGCGAAGAGGTCGATAAACCGGAAGTTTCCGCTGCTTGTTCCCACTATCCCAGTCTCCGTCCGCTGCCCGGCAAGTCACGGACAAATCCTTGTCGTGCATCGTGCCAACTCACATTGTGCCAACTGAGACCGACATAATGCGTATGCGAAACGCCGCGCGCGCGTCGAATTGGCAGGGCCCGGGGTACTTTTTCGTCACCAGACGTTAGCCCATGACGGAACCCGACCACGTTCGGCAGCCGAAAACCTTACGTTCGCGATAGCGACTTTCAAAGTATATGAGCAAGGACTTGGCACCAGGCTCGCGGGGCACGACGCTGAACTACCACCTATCCAGTGTATAAAGCTGTCATTGGGCCAGTCGTTTACAGCCTCGGGAGTCGGCCTGCCCCACACCTCGTCTAAGGCACCCCTCAACTGCGCGGCCAGAATGTTGCGGCGCACATGTAGAGCCAATTCTCTTCGAGCCTCCGGATCCCTCCGTAGCTTCCCACCTGTCGTTCTCAACGTATCGAAGGGTGACGGCAGCTTCGGCGGTGTCGTCGGCTGTGCCAGTCTCACTGCCGCTTCCGGCGTCTCTCGTCCCCGGTGCTCATTCATGGAGACTCGAAGTTGGGCCACACGTATATGGGAGCTTATCCGAGGCGGCATACGACTTCGATCCAGCGGTCGGGCCCAGCGCCACGCGTCCAAGAGCCCCGGTGGCGGATGCCTCGATACGCCAAGCCTGCGGCGAAGTACTTGACCTGCGTGAGCCAGCGGGCGACGTCCGTCTGCAGCAAGTCTTCGCTGTCAGCCCATTCTTAGAATGATCGGACCGGCGCCATCCAAAGGGCGACGGTTTTCTGACTTCGAAGGAACCTTGTTCCGTTTCGCGACCTGGACTCGCGTCGACGCCTGGCCCAGCATCCGCGCCGCGCTCGACCAGTGCGCGGACTCTTCGTAACGGGCTCACCCGCGGATCTCTGGTCGATGGCGAACCTGAACGAGAGACACCTGCAATAGCCGAGGTTCTCGGTGGGCATCTGCTACGGCGCTGGCGCGCATGTCGGCAGCGGTCCGCTCGCAAACCTGGGATTCCATATCTTTGCAACGATGAAACGGGTCGGGGCTAACGGGGAACTCGAGACGGAATGGGGAGCCAACGACCCGCACGCTGGCACGCATGATTACCGCGGGGACGCGTTCTTCGACTACTACCATCGGGAAGAGCAAGTCCCAAGAGTGACCAGTGGAACTCCTTGGCGCCTTCCGGGATCGCATGGCCAAATTCTCTTCAACGTGAACCAGTTGCCGGGGCAGGCGCACCCAGCCCTGGCGGCGGGCGAATGCATTCCAGCGGGCGGGCCCGAACAGTTCGCGGCGACCCGTGCCGGATAGCGCATCACAGATTGACGGGGAGGTGCAACGATGACCAGCTACGAGTCTCTCCTCGGACTAGTCGCTGATTTGCCAAGTGCTGCTTCGGTCAGCTTGCGGGACATCCGGTGGATGACCGAGGCTCGGGTGGTTGGCGTGGCAAGAAGCCATGAAGGCCGGGTCGAGGTGTTCCTTAGCGGTGCCGAGCTGGCAGCCACATCCAAAACGGTCAGGGATGGTATCAAGTTTCGCGCATGGCACCGCGATAACGCGCCGTCGTTGGACGCAAACAGGCTTCTGCTCCCCGCACATGACCACTTCGACCAAGTCACGGCCTTCATCTGTACTGAGTTGCTGCGCAATTGCGGATGTGGAGCTCAGACAGGCATTCGCCAAAACCGAGCCAATAGTCGAGCTAGCCCTCGAGCGGCTGCGCATGTCGAACGAGGTACTCATCGGACTCGCCGGAGAGGTGCTCGTACTCGATGCCCTGTGCCGCCATGCCGCCGAAGGCCAAGTGGCACAGGGCGTCGAGTCGTGGAAAGGCTGGAAAAATCGTCACGTAACTTCGTCTTGAGGACCGCAGGAATCGAAGTAAAGACCACGACTAGGAACATCTCGTCTCACCGCGTCCAAGGGGTCCATCAAGTCGAGCCCACGACGGCGCAGACGGAGGGCGGCGCGAGGTGCGCCTCTACCTCGTGAGCCTCGGCCTGCAGCCTGCTGACCCTGGCGGCGATTCCTCCTCTATCCCGCGACTCGTCAATCGAGTCATCGAACGCATGGAAGCGGCCTCGTGTGGCGGACACGTGGATAATTTCCTCTCTCGCCTTTCCGAGTCCGGCGCTGAATCGGGCGACGGTTACGACCACAACACGATGTACGAAGACTCTTTGTACATCACATCCTTCCTGACAGCCTCCTTCCGTGCTTACGACATGTCCGACGAGGCAGTCGAGGTTCTGCGACGGGAGGACGTCGTGGTCCGGCATCATGTAGACGTCAGTTCCGTGCGATTCCGCGTGGACTTGCCGGTGGCCGCAAGCATCAGCAATCCTGTCTCGGGGGCAAACCAGGTAGTGCAGACGATTCTGACTGCGTAGCCACCGCCACGGGACTGAGGTAATTAAGAACGGTGGCCGACCAACGCGCCATCGTGGTGGTCCGCTGGTCGCGCAATACCCCCTTCCAGGGCTGCGGTGCCGCAGGGATGCCAGACTTCAAATGTAATCGGTGCAGAGAGCGCCTGGCCAAGGCCGTCCAGGGACAGGGGGCGAGCCTGACCAGTCTGCCGAAACAGACGGCGCGCAACGCACGGCGCTCAGGGACAGCAAGCCTGGCTAGCCAAGCAGCCGGGACCGCTTTGGGACGTCGGTACTTCGGTGTCCTAGGCGAACAGGAGATTCGGTATTCTAGACGAACAGGAGAGAGGCTGCGATGGAACCGGGCAACATCTACGAACTCCTCCGGGCGATCGAGCAGACGGTCGGCTCGGAACTCTCCCACGCAGAATTAGTTGAATTTGTAGATGCTGCCGAGCCGCCCGGCGAGGCAACCCAAGGCAAGTAGACCAGCGCCTGATCCGCAAGGGGGCGCGGCAGCGCCATCATCCGCACATGCGGAATGACGTGTACTTAATCCTAACGATTTCGCGGGTCGCGGCTGATGAGCAAAGCAGCCGACAGCATGGAGCCGGCGGTCGCCGACGGGCCGCGCCCGCTGGCCCATTCCGGAATGGGCAGGCGGAGTCGGAAGCAAGCCAAGATGGCATCGGAGCCGTTGTCGCCGCGCCGCAGAGGCACCGCGAACGACCGGGATGCTCCCCGATACCGATCAGCCTCACCCATCGCCGGGCGCATGCCCTACTCGGCAAGGGGACTCGTGATGCGAACCTCCACGGCGCCGCGCACCAGACGGACCCCTTCGCTCGCAACATGAAGACACTTTTCAGCATGGCGATGCCGACCCACCGAAGAAGGGAATAGGGAGACTGGGCAGGGTGACGAGGTAGGTGGCAAGGAACGTCCCGGCGCACACCCGGGACCCACCCCACCTGCCGGCCCGAAGCATCACCACGGGGGGCGGCAGATGGGCGCCAAGTAGTCCGCGCGCCGTGGGACGGAACGTCGTGCACCAGCGCAACGAAAACCATTCCCGTTCCTCAACCCCGAACATGGGCTCAAGGTACGCGGGCACTCGATGAGGAACTCCCACCGTCTCCCACCGACGTCACAGCCTACGGGCTCCTGCAGCCCCTGACCCGGGATCATCTCTAGCCATCCTCATGTAACTATTGGAGGATTCTCGGCTGATCTCATTTGGTGGAATCTACAGTCCTCCCACCACATGGTTGTACTCAGACACTTTCCGACGAGCACCAGGAGACTCTTGAAATGAGGATCTACTACTTCCATGGCGGCACCCCCACCTTGAATGAGGGAGAGCAGATTGTGCCGACCTCGCAATCTGGTGCGCGGTCAACGAATCTGGAGTCGCAGCTGGAGTTGGGGGCTAATCAGATTGCCCAGAGAACCGACAAGGTCTATTTGACGACCGATCTGGAGCTTGCGCAGGTCTACGCCGGCCTGTGGACTGCGGAAGGAGCGGACCAAGCCGGAGGCGGCTCCGTCTATCAGGTCGAGGTACGAGACGGCAGCATGGAATCAGATCAAGACCTGCTTTCCAGTGCAGGCGTGTCATATCAAGCGGACTCTGCAGTAGTTATTGCGGTATGGAATCGGTCCGTCGCCTTCAAGAAAGAAAAGTTCGCGAAAAAACTCAAAAAAGTTTTGTCCGAGCATGAGCGTGCAAAGGCTGCGAAGACAGCTAAGGGTGAACGGGCCGCCGAGATCGAGTAGAGGATCAAATTTCTACTCGATCGCTGGAGTCATGGTTGGTCCGTCGCTACATGGACCGCTCTGTCTGGCCGGCGTGATTTTCATACCCGCGTCCGTTCGAATTGAACGCAGCGGACGGATGCATAGTAACGAGCGGGGGCCCACGCACTGGAACCTTAGGCAGCATCGCATTGCTACACGACGTCCGCGACTGGACAGCGGTTTGTCATGACCCGCCGTACGGAAGGGATGGAAGGGCACCGGCAAGATCTACACCCGCATGTCTAGCTTCACCGACATGTGGCTACGCTGTCGCGTCAAGCCCACCCTGCCAAGAGGCCCGGACACCCCGCGATGGCCGGGTCTTTTGAGTAGGATCGATCCCGTGAATATACGCCTCGCCACCCACCACGATGCACCACAGCTCGCGGAACTGCTCAAACCCTGGACCGAGCACCGAGCAGAATCCGAGCGGTACGCCCGCCGTCGGGGACCGACCGGTCCGGGTACCCACGTCGCCGAGCGCGACGGAGCCATCGTCGGGTGGCTGAACGGCAGTCATGTCAACAAAAATGCCGACCAAATGGCGGACTATAAGGACCGTGCGGACTGGAGGTGCTCCGTGCTGGCCGCGATGTACGTCAGCGTCGACCACCAGAAAGACGGTGCTGGCACAGCACTCGTGGAAGCCTTCCTTGCGGAGAGCGAGGACACAGGGAACACCATGGCCTACGTCCACCCAGATGCCAGCGTCGGCGCGGATCTAGAGCGGCTGCGGGGCTTCTACGCGAACCTCGGCTTTTCGGTGCGGCAGCCCGAGGGCCGCACCAGAATGGAGCACTGGCCGATGGCTAGGGACATCGAGGGATGACACTACGATCAAGGCATGGAGCATCAGATACCGAAGCAACTCCAGGCGACGGCGAAGCGAAAGCCGTTCCCGCCTCAGGGATACAAGGAGCTGTGCGAGCTCTCCCTCCAAGAACGGGAACCGGCCCGGCGAGCGGAGCTCGATCGGCTGAGCGGGCGCGTCAATCTCGACGTCCCACCCACGCCTGACGGACCCCTCCCCCCGAAGCAGGGACGCCTCCCCCTCGTGCCGGCGAGGGATGCTGTCGGAGGTGAAGTGGCGGTGGTTCGTGGCGCATGGGTCGCGAAATACAACCCGACGAGAGCGCAAGAAGAGGCACAGCTTCCCGCCGCGGACCGCACCGTGGTTGCCTCCGACGTCTGGCAGGACTTCGAGTGGGCCAACCCCTCCCGAGCCATCACGGATCCCTGGATCAACAGCAAGCTCATGCGCGGATCCAAGGAAGAACTCGAGAAAGCGAATCCAGGCGATCTCGTGTTCGTAATGCGCACCGACCACCTCGACCAGGACGTGCACCAGCTCGCCCGCCGGACCGTCGTCGGACTGTGGTGGATCGAGTCGATAAACAGTTGGACCGAGGACGACGCGAACGGGAACGCCAAGGAGTACACGGAAGCTGCCGGGTTCCCTGTCCGGCGTTTCGACTTTCCCGTTCCGGTTGTCGAGACGGGCCAGATGGACGGCGACTTCGAACGGATCAACGCACTGCGCGACCGCCGGCGGCGACCCTTCATCGAGCTGGACCCGGCCGAGGCGCTGCACATGGCCCGGGCCTGCGGCCTCCCCGCCAGCGTGCTGTCGGAGACCGACCCCGACCAACTCGCACCCATGTGCGCTGGACTGAAGCTGGGCCCGCCGTGGGAGGTGCAAAAGCGCATCCTTGACGGGGCAAAGGCAGTCGATCACCGCAACAAGGTCGAGGCCAACGCGCGCAACGCGGCCGTCAAGGCGTTGCGCCGGGAAGGGTTCGGCGTGGTGTCCACCGAGGACGAGAGGGGCGCGAACGGCCCCGGAGCCGACCTGTGGGGCTGCTGCTATGAGGCCGACGGATCCGTGTCGGAAATCCGTGTCGAGGTGAAAGGGACGGGCACGCCGCACCCTTGGGGCGTGGCCTTGACCCGCTATGAGCGGGAGGCAGCCGTGCGGGACTCGGGGGTGGGCAAGTGGTGGATGCTCATCGTGACGCACGCCCGCCGGCCGGACCACAAGGAGCACTGGCTCACCAGTGAAGAGGCCGTGCGGAAATTCAGTATTCAGGATCAACAGGGCAGGTGGGTTGCCGATCCCTCGGTGACACTCTGACATGAGCCGCGCCCAAGGCAGCAGCGCCGCTTCCTGGAGCGTGGACCGAATGGCGCACAATACACCCCCGTGGTGACGGAGGTATCGGGCCCCGGCGTTGTCGGTGGCGACTGCGCCCACGTACAGGTAATCGGGGCTGCGGCGGGTTAATGGTGGCGGAGACGATCATGGTGCTCCTCGCCGCGCCGCTAGCGAACTGCGCACGCCCCGGCCCCTCCCCCAAGCCGCTCCGCCTCGTGCACCGCTCCGCGCGGCTTCAGCCGGGAAAGGAGGGACATCTCGCCCCTCATGACGCCACATCGCACCGTCAAAATCGCCACCACGACCGGCGTCGCCTACTACGTCAACAGCATCCGCAAGACCGCCGGCACCCACACCTACACCGGGACGGGAACCGTCACCGCGAAGGCATCCACGAGCTCCTACATGCTCGCCGGAACCGTGTCCTGGAAGTTCGACAACCGCAACGCCGTCACCCCCACCCCCCGGATCGTCCAGATGGGCGAATCGTCCAATCCGGGCAGGCGGTGATGTTGATTCACGAACACCCGCAACATGCCGTGCCAGCGTTTCCAAGCAGCACCGATCGTTCCCCTCTCGTGGCGCGGCAGAGAGGGCTCGGTGTGTATTTTTAGGCACGCATCCCACAGCAACGGGTTGTCTTCCATCCGCTGCTCCAAGTACTTGGTCACCGCACGAGTGGTGCTGTGGCACAACCGGGCGATCTGCTGCGGGTCAACACCCTTCCGGTACATCAGCATTCACTCATCGCGCGGCTCGACCGTTCCACCGCCGATGCTCGCCATGAATGCGCCTGCCTTCGCAAGGCTCTCCTGCTTTTCTGCGATAAACCTCCCGGACACGGGCTGAGGCACAGGGCTTGGCCGTTTCTTGTGGACAGATGGCCATGTTCATGCACGACACTGAGGAGATGCAGGTTTTCGACAGACTCGATAGAGCCGATCCTCGGCCCGCTAGACACTCAGAGAGTACGTTCGAGTTCCTGAACCGTGTGCACAGGTCAAGGTTTCCGCGCGAGGGACGGATTCTGGGTTGGTGACAACGGTTGGCGCCGGGATCACGTCTCGGGTGTGCTGTGGATAAACCAACTGCAGCCCGAGTCGGTTTCATTCCGCGTCCCGGTTCTTTGGCTACACCCAAACGAGCAGAAAATTACCGAACTCCCCACCATATGGGAACGAGCTATCATGCAAGACGACAACATACAACACGCCATCGCCTCCATCCGGCCGAATGAACTGTTCGGCTTGACCTCTCCGTGGCCGCAAGGGGAGGCGTTCCCCCGGAATCACTAGCTGGAAGTCGATGAATGGCGGACGCAGCGTTGCATGAAAGCGATGACGATTTCGCTTTGGGTTCCCTGCAGGGCGGCGTAGGCCTTGAACTCGTTGGCGAGGTCCTCGGGGACGTCGAAGTTCATGCGCTTCAACGGCTGGGCGGATGCTGCAGGCTTCTTGGCGGTCATGCCGTGGCGTCCTGCCGGGCGTGATCGATCGCGGTCTGGATGTGGACGGGGTTCAGGCCAGACCAGTGGAAGTCGTCGTCCACCACCACGACGGGTGCCTGGGAGTAGCCGAGATCTTCGGTGATGTACTACATGGCGGCGGGGGTCTTGGTGAGGTCCACCTCGGTGAACGCGGTGCCGGCCGTGGCGAACTTCTCGGCGGTCTTGCGGCATCCAAAGCATCCTGGCTTCGAGTAGACGAAAAGGCAGGAATTCCATCACTCATGTGCCGTGGGATCGCTTGGTTCTTGGAGTAGGTCGCGGCGCGCCCATGCGCGGCGGTATTTGTTCCAGCCGGTTGATAATGTGGAGTACATCCTACTGAAAGGCAGTTGGGCCTGTCAAGTTTGCTGTGTAAGGGGCTGGTCGGTTATCCGGTCTGCCGGGTGGTCAGATCGGGAGTCTGTTGGGGAATTGGATGGCGAATGCGTTGAGTGCTTGGTGCCACCCGGCCGTGCCGGTTCCGAGCTCTCCGCCCCTGATCGTTTCGATGTTGCGGATCCCCAGGTAGACCAATTTGATCGCGGCCTCGTCGGAGGGGAACGAGCCTCTGGTTTTCGTGATTTTGCGCAGTTGGTAGTTGATCGATTCGATCTGGTTGGTGGTGTAGATGACCTTGCGGATCCCGGGGGTGAACGCCAGGAACGGGGTGAAGTCCTCCCACGCGTTCCGCCACGCTAGCACCGCACCGGGGGCCTTGGTGCCCCAGGCCTCGGCGAAGTGCTCCATGGCCAGCTGGGCTGCCTCCACGGTCGCTGCGGTGTAGATCGGGCGCATGTCCCTGGCCATCGTTTTACGGTCCTTGTAGGACGCGTACTTCATGGCCGTACGCAACAGGTGGACCACGCAGGTCTGGACCACGGTTTCGGGGTAGACGCTGTTGACCGCGGTCGGCAATCCGCTCAGCCCGTCGCAGCACAGTATGAGGATGTCGCGGGTCCCGCGGTTGCGGATTTCGGTCAGGACGTTCGCCCAGAACTTCGCCCCCTCCGAGGCCCCGAGCCAGAGTCCCAGGACCTGCTTGCGACCCTCCAGATCAACGCCCACGGCCACGTGGCAGGCCTTGTTGACCACGACGCCGCCGTCCCGGATCTTCAGCCAGATGGCGTCGATATAGACGATCGGATAGACCTCCTCCAAGGGCCGGGACTGCCAGTGGGAGATCTCGTCGGCGATGACGTCGGTGACGCGGGAGATCGTCGCGGCCGAGACGCGCGATCCGTAGATCTCCTCCAGATGGGAACCGATATCGCGGGTGCTCATCCCCCGGGCGTAGAGGGACAGGACCATGTCCTCGACCTTGCCGAGCCGGCGGGCCCCCTTAGGGACGATGACCGGCTCGAAGGAGCTGTTCCGGTCCCGCGGCACGGTGATCTGCAAGGGACCCTGCAGGGTCTGCACGCTCTTGGTGGTCTTCCCGTTGCGGGAGTTACCCGTCCCGGCTCCAGCGGGGTCCCCGGACTCGTAGCCGAGATGGTCGCTGAGCTCGGTCTCCAAAGACCGTTCCAGGACCGCCTTGGTCATCCGGGATAGCAGCTCCTCGACACCGTGCCTGCCCTCACCGAGGTCCTCGGCGGCGCTCACCAACGCGTCGATCTGATCGGCGCTCAAAACGCCATCCAACGGGTTCTCAATCATGGTGTTCTTGGCCAAAACGGGCCGTCCTTTCACAGGGTAAAACCTCAGGTCACACCCCAGTTAGAGACCGAACCCTTACACAGACAATGAAACACCCTCAGGCAGTTGTGGCGCGTCGACGAGGTTTCCTGGCAGAGATGCAGCACCAGAACAGGCTGGCCGAGCAACGCCAGCGTGCCGCCACGCGGGAACGCGAAGCCGCGATCCGGCGCAGCGAGCAGGCCCAGCGGGCCGAAGAACGCGCCATGCTTGCAGCGACCCGCGCCTCCGAAGCCGACCGCAAGCGCCTGGAGAAGGAGGCCGCCGCCGCGCACGTGGCCGCCCGACAGGCCGAGGTCGAGGAGCTCAACGCCGAACTCGCCGCCACCTACGACAGCGTCGACACCCTTCTCGAAGCGACCCTGGACGTCGACGACTACGTTGACCTCAAGGACCTCCGCAAGACCGTCGAGCATCCGCCGTTCGCCCGCGCGGACCTGCGGAACCCCGTTCCGGCACCCATGGTCCTTCCCGACCCAGAGCCTCCCGTCTTCCAACCCCCGGCCGCGCCCACCGGGATCTTCGGCCGGAAGAAGAAGCTCGCCGAGGCCCAAGCGCAGTCCGAGGCGGAGTACGAGCACGCCCACGCCGCCTGGGCACACGAGATGCAACAGCTCCCCGGCCGGCGCCAACAGCTCGCCGAGCGGCACGCCGCCCAAGAGCAGGCGCGCCAACAAGCGCTCAAGGTCGAGGTCGACCGCTACAAGGACGAGTGCGCTCGGCGCGAGCAGGAAACCGCGGACCACAACGCTTCGCTCGAGCAGTTCATGACGAATCTCAGCTACGGGGCGGTCGACGCCGTGCAGGAGTACATCGGCATCGTCCTGGCGAACTCCGTGTACCCCGACGGGTTCGCCGTGGAGCACGAGGCCCAGTTCGATCCGGAGAACGCCGAACTCGCCCTGCGGGTCCTGATCCCTGGACCCGACACGATCCCCGCGGTCAAGTCCTACCGCTACGTCAAGGCCAGCGACGAGATCACGCCCGTCGCCCTGTCCCAAAAGGACGCGAAGGACCGCTACGCGGGCATCGTCCACCAGGTGGCCCTGCGGACCCTGCACGAGGTCTTCGAAGCCGACCGCCGCGGACTCGTCCAGAGCATCGCCCTCGAAGTCGGCACCGAGACCGTAAACCCGGCCACCGGCCGGGAAACCTACATCCCGCTGGCAGCCGTGGGAGCCCCCCGCGACACGTTCTCCGAACTCGACCTCTCCGCCGTCGTCCCGGCCGCCACGCTGGAACACCTCGGTGCCGCCGTCTCGAAGAACCCGCTGGGACTGGTTCCGGCCAACGCCACCGGCGTCCGCCGCTCCTGATGGCGACCCCCGGACAAGCCCTGGTGTTCAACCCGCCTCCGGGCTGGCCGCAGCCACCCCGGGGCTGGCGGCCTCCCGTGGGGTGGACCCCGGACCCCGCCTGGCCCGACCCGCCGGATGGCTGGCTGCTGTGGTTGCCGCCCGAGGGCTCCGAACCCGCCGAAGCCGCACCCGATTCGGCACCCTCCGTGCCCGCCCGTCCGAGCACCCCGCCCGAGTCCGCGAGAATCGCGCTGCTGGAGGCGGAGAACGCCGCGCTGCGGCAGCGGCTGTCCGAGACCAGCGCCCCCACCGGGGACTATGTCGAACTCGACGACGCGCGGGTGCTGCAAGAGGTCGGGATCTACCGCTACCACCACCCGCTGGAGAACGCCGCGTCGTTCCGGGACCGCCTCGATGAGATCGAGGCGCGGATCGCCGAGCTCGTGAAGCTCGGCGGAGCGATCGTGAAGTCCAACCTCTTCACCTTCGACAATTCGCTGGCCAAGGGCCGCCGGATGTCAGACGATCTGGCCAAGCTCATGCTCCGCGCCTACAACGCCGAGGCCGACAACAGCATCAGGTCGCTGAAGGTCGGGAACGTCGTGACCGCCAAACGCCGCCTCGAAGCCTCCCGGACCGCCATCGCGAAGCTCGGCGCCATGATGGAAATGCGCATCAGCGACGACTTCCACCACCTGCGCAACGAAGAGATCGAACTCACCGCCGACTGGCTGATGAAGAAGCAGGAGGAGAAGGAAGCCGAACGCGAAGAGCGGGCCCGGCTGCGCGAGGAACGCCGTGTCGAACGCGAACTGGCCGAGGAACGCGCCCGGCTCGACAAGGAACGCAACCACATCCTCAACGCGCTGAACGCGCTGCGCGCCGCGGGTCAGGCCGACAGCGACCTCGAGCAGCGCCTGGCGAGCATCGACGACGCGATCACGCAGAACGACTTCCGGGCCGCCAATATCCGCGCCGGCTACATCTACGTGATCTCCAACCGGGGGGCCTTCGGCGAGGACGTCGTCAAGATCGGCCTCACCCGCCGACTCGAGCCCACCGACCGCGTGACAGAACTCGGCGGAGCATCCGTGCCGTTCCGCTTCGACATCCACACCCTGTTCTTCTCCGAGGACGCCGTCACGCTCGAGAACGAGCTCCACAAACACTTCGCCACCCGGCGACTCAACCAGGCCAATTCCCGCAAGGAGTTCTTCTTCGCCACCCCTGCCGAGGTGCGCGAAGTCCTGCTGGAGAAGGTGGGGAACCTGCTGGAGTTCAACGAGGACGCCGCGGCAACGGAGTACCTGCAATCGCTCAACCAGTGGCCGGCGCGACCGGGACTGGGCCAAACGGCCGGAATCCAGGGCTAACCGGATTCAAGTCTGCGCATGCTTCGGCCCGCGCCGCGCCAACAACGGACAGTCCCGGCTGGGACGCCGCGACCTACGAGGGGAACCAGGCATGGCATCGAGTGGTTTGGCATCGCTGCAGCGCGACGCGCGCGACAAGTTGGACCGTTACACGTCCACAACCGGTGGCTACGCGTTCAACACCTACGACGTCCAGGGCGCTGTCGATGCCCCACTGGCTCCGTCCGACGTTCTGATGGCCAACCTCTTGAGCCTGCAGCTCAGCGCGCGGGACGTCATCCCCCTTTTCACCGACGACGGCGGGGCCGCACAGCGGCTTCGCGCGTCCTTGGACCAGGCATTGGTCGCTCTGCGGGATGCTCGGCCGTTCGAGTCCTACGGGGATTACGCCTCGCTGGAGGCAGCCACCGGCAGTCTTGCCTCCGCGAACACGGCCGCCATCCCGGTCAAATGGTGGACTGCCGTGACCGTGTCCAAGGTCCTCCACCGGCGTCGGCCGCACATCGTTCCCCTGATCGACTCCCGAGTCCACCGATTTTACGGAACTAGGCGTCCGGAGGCGCTCCGAAAGGCGCTGTGGGAAGACATCCGGGACAACACGTCCTGGATGGCCGATCTCGCCTCCACCAAGACCACGCCTGACGGGCGGCCCCTCTCCCTCTTGCGTCTGGCGGACATTCTGATCTGGATGCCCTGAACACACGCATCGACGACCCCTGCCCCACGCTGTGCCCCGTGGCCGACCTGACCAACATCGGCATCCTTGCCGCCTTCGTCGTCGTCTGTCTCGCCGTGATCATCTTCCGCTACACGAAGCCCGACGCCCCGCGGACCTTCCGCCTCCCGCTAATGCCGTCCCGGCGTTCGGCGTGCTGGCCTCCGGGTTCCTCATGCTCCAGCTGGACTGGGAGACCTGGGTCCGCTTCGGGGTCTGGCTCATCATCGGCCTGGCCGTCTACTTCTTCTATGGCCGCAACCACTCCCTCCTGAACCCGGACAGCCCCCGCCCGCCACCGCGGGCATGCCCCACCCGCGCCGGCCGAACGCTAGGACCGACCGCTCCCCTCCCCCCCCCGGCCGGGCCCCCGGTGCCCGGCCTCTGGATGGCCGGGCCGGCCCGGAGTAGGGGCGCCCCGTGATCCGACGGTGGATCGGCGGATCGCATCCGGCCACGCGCAACGCAGAGGTCGCGTCGCCGAGGGGTTGCCGGCCTCGGACGCCGGCCCCGCGGGAGCTCCGCCGACACGGCGGCGCTCCCGTCCCCACCCACCTCGGAACGACCGCGCACTCCGGCACGAATCCCGGTCAGGGGAACCGGATTATGTCCGCCCAGTCATTGCGCAGAGGCGGCAAACGGACTCCAAGAGTGCAATGACCGAAGATCCCGGCACGACCGAATCAGGTCCACAAGGTGGACTGAGGAGGGCGATCGGAGCGCCGCTGCTGTTCGCGTTCATCGTGGGCGACACCCTCGGTGCCGGCATCTACACCCTCGTGGGCACCATGGCCGCCGACGTCGGTGGCGCGCTCTGGATACCCCTGCTGATCGCATTAGTCGTGGCGCTGCTCACCGCCGGGACATACG
This sequence comes from Arthrobacter arnarulunnguaqae, assembly GCF_051262515.1. Classification (NCBI taxonomy): domain Bacteria; kingdom Bacillati; phylum Actinomycetota; class Actinomycetes; order Micrococcales; family Micrococcaceae; genus Arthrobacter; species Arthrobacter arnarulunnguaqae. The sequence goes on from NZ_JBIMER010000004.1 coordinate 226,548, forward strand.
CGGAGCTCATCACCAAGTACCCGCACGCCGGAGGAGCCGCACGATACGTCGACCGGGCCTTTGGCATCCCGTATCTGTCATTCCTCGTGGGCTTCCTGATGATGGCCTCGGGCATCACCACGGCCGCTGCCTTCGCGAATGCCTTCGCGGGCGACTACATGACAGCCCTCATCGATGTCCCGGCCGCTCCCGCAGCGGTGGTGTTCATCATCTTGCTGACGTTGATCAACCTCCGCGGCGTGCGAGAATCCCTCACCGCGAACCTCGTCGCATCCATTATCGAGGTCACCGGTCTCGTGCTCGTCATCGTCGTCGCCGCCATTGTGCTCACCAGCGGCAACGGGGAACCATCCCGGCTCCTCGAGTTCGCGCCGGACGTCCCGCCACTCCAGGGCGCCTTCGCCGCATCGATCGTCGCCTTTTTCTCCTTCCTGGGCTTCGAGGCGGCCGCCAACATGGCCGAGGAAGTACGCAACCCCTCCAAGGCCTACCCCCGCGCCCTCTTCGGAGCCATCGCCACGGCGGCGGTCGTCTATCTCCTCATCGCCCTCGGCGCAGTCATTGTCCTGCCCCCGGCCGAACTCGCCGAATCCACCGGCCCGCTGCTCGACGTCGTCGAGGCCAGCGGTGTGGGAATCCCCCCCCGGACTATTCAGTCTGATCGCCCTGGTCGCCATTGCGAACGGTGCCCTCCTGTTCATGGTCATGGCCAGCCGGGTCGGCTACGGACTGGCCGAAGCAGAACTCCTCCCCAGCGCCTTTGGTCGCGTGCTGCCGGGACGCCGCACTCCGTGGGTCTCCATCGTCGTCGTCGCCGCATTGACGATCCTTCTCGCCCTCACCGGAAATGTCTCCACACTGGCCGAGACCACCGTGCTACTCCTGCTCCTGGTATTCCTCTCGGCCAACGTCAGCGTCCTCGTCCTCAAAAAGGACAAAGTCGACCACCCCCACTTCACGGCCCCCGGATCGTACCGATCCTCGCGATCATCGCCAGCATCGCACTCCTCACGCAACAGACCGGGATCATCTGGCTCGGCGCCGCGGCCTACATGGTGGTCGGGTCCGTGCTGTTCCTCGCCGCTCGCGCCGGACGCAAACGCGAAGCACGCGCCCCACGCTAGAGGGCGCTTGGGCGAGGGGTCGCGGGCAGCGGGTGCCGACGCTGCGGGGACGCCGACGACATGGCGGCGCCCAAGTCTCCGGCCAGCCTGGCACCACGGCACGGACGCCGAGGGAACTGCCCTGGTCCAGCAGCCGCGAGATCCGCCGCCGGGCCGACGCGGCGGGCATCTTCCCCCAGCGGGCAGCGATCGTCAGGTTGGTCGGGCGGTGCTGGCCGAACAGACCGATGAGAGGGCGGAGGGTCGCCGCTACCTCGGCTCGGGCTCCTGGCCCGCTGCCGGCTCAACCCCGTAGACGACACCGGCAACACAGTGGACACCAACCAGCACTCGAACCCGGCGCCCAACCCATCCACCGAGGGAACCGACCACTACGCCGCCACGGGGAACCTGCACCTCACTAGCAGCATCGAGACATGCCTTAGAGAAGTTCAGCGGCCTCTTCATCCGCGAGCTCGAGCTCTTGACCGTTATCGCCCAGCCAGTAGTAGGCCCGTTGCCCAGCAGCAGGGTGAGTGCGCTTGACGACCGTGTACGTCGCGCCGTTCTGGATCTACCAGTTCGCCGGACTTCGTCGCGGACGTCCCGTTCGGTGCGGCGAGGCGTTCGGTGGTCGTACGGCCTCTACGCGGATCAGTACCCCGCGTCGACGCCGCGCTCCGGGTCCTGGCGAGCGATAAGGGGCTGGCGTGCCGCCTCCGGCCCCCGGGTGCCGCGGTCCCTGGCGGCGCGTTCTCGGCGGGCGAAGTCCGCCAGCGTCGGGGCGCGGCCGGTCCCGGCACGAACATCGTCGGGAAGCGGGCGTTTCGATTGAATCCCGCGTCTTCCGATGGTGTGCGGTCGCCGTGCCCGGGCGTGATGGCGTTGCTCGTGGATCGCTCGTTCGCTGACCCGCGCCCCGACGGGACCACTGCCGCGCCACATGCACGGCGAGCGAGCACATCACTATGAGCTGATCGGGTCACAGTCGAGGGTCGGCTGATCGACGGGCAAGAAAAGGGATCGGCTCCGGCCGGTCCCTTTTCTCGTTCCAAGGGTGCACCGGACAAACCGGAATCCGGAAGCCAGTCCCCAGCGCCGCGGCCCCCGCTCGCGTCGACACCGGGGCCCGCACCACCGCGGCCCGCGCGGTCCTGCTCGTTGGGTTCGCTGGAATGGAACTGGTCTGGCCCGCACGCCGGACGGCGGTCTGTTCCACGCAACTGTCGCTGTTCCACGGACAGTCCCGCCGTTCCAGAGCCTTGGAACACCCGGAACACCCCTACATCCTCGGAATTCCCGGCATTTTCCTCAGACATATCTATCTGTTCCATTGTTCCAAGAGATAGATAGGGCGGTCTGTTCGTCGACACATACATTTTTGTGTGCGGCTACGAACCCAGGGCCCCTCCCTCTCTCGGCGGGGAACAGCCGGAACAGGCGCCACGACACCCCTACAGCCCCGGAACTCCGGGGCTTTCCCTGTTCCAAGGACCTGGAACATCCCACGGATCGGCCCCGGAAACGCTTGGACCAGCTGGAACACCACGGCCCCCGGCGCCGGTCCCGACCGCGGCGGACATCCCGCCCAGGCCCGGGTGCGCCTGAGAACAGTTCCCTGCATCTCGACACTCCCCCGCGTCCGCCGCACGCGGGTCTGTTCGAGGACGGAGGCCCCCCCGGACCGCCGCCGGACAGTGTCCGCGCGGAGTGCTTCGAGACCCGGATCCCAGGAACTGACACCCGTCGAGGGATCAGGCGCATAGGTATCAAGAGAGACCATACGCCCCGACATGGGGCGCACGGCTCTCGACGAGAACGGGGAACCGGTCTCGACCGCCGAAGCCGCCCCAGGATCACGACCCCGGGGCACGAGGGCCAAAGGAGCCTGAAATGCAGAACGTCATCCCCATCATCGCCGCCGCGTCCCTCCAAGACACCGACCCCATCGTGGCCGCGACCGGCCTGACCGGCAGGGAACTGGTCATCCCCGAGTACGGGAACATGGAGATCGCCGGGCGCACCATGGACGCCTACCGCTTCACGCTCGGCGAGGAGACCTCCGGCGCGGAGAAGCTGTGGAAGAGCGCGGTCGCCCCGCTCGTCGCCGCCGCCCGCGGCTACCAGAACATCACGAAGGACACCGCTTCGGCCATGGCCGCCTCCTGCGGCTTCAAAGACCTGCGCGCCAAGGACGGCTACAAGATCGCCCGCTCGGTCGCCGAGCACGGCAGCGATGCCATGTTCATGCCGTGGTTCTCGCTGGGCAACGTCATGACCGCCGCCACGCTGGGCGCGGCGCCGCAACGCTCCACCTTCCAGCTGCGCCCCTCGCACCCGACGCTGAAGGACGGGAAGCCGATCAAGTACGTCAATCAGGCTGGGGTCGAAACCTGCCTGGGCACGCACCCCTGCACCCCGATGCCCGCGATCACCACCGCGAAGCTGGTCCTGTTCGGCGAAGGGCTCCTGAAGGTCGATTCGGCGCTCTCGTCCTACCTGGCCAAGTACGCGGCGCCCGGGGAGCTGGAGAACGAGCACGGCGGGAACACCGAGGCCGCCCGGCTGGCCCTGACCGACCTCTGGGCCCGCATCCCCCAGGACGAGCTCGTCCTCTTCGTCGAGCTGGTCGGCTGCTGGAACTGGAAGGGCAAGGTCGACTGGGCCAGCCTCGAGATGAAGGGCCGCACCGCACGGATCGGGATGGACGCCGACACCGCGAAGAACCCGGCGGTGTGGGAGGCCGCCAACGGAATGCTGGGCCACGTGACCCGCGCGAATCACGCGGCCGAGGCGTTCATGCTGCACCTGCCCGCGGATTCCGCCGAGGGCAAGGACGGGCTGGACGACTTCATGGCGAACGGCGGGTCGTTCGATGACCTCGAAGCCCTCGCCGGACCGCTGGGCGAGCGCCCGGGCCTGCAGGGCAAGCTCGCCCGGATCAACGTCGGCACCACCGACCTGCAGGGCGGGGTGACCTTCGGGGTCGAAAGGGTCCTCGACAAGTTGACCGGCGCCCCGTCCTACCAGATGGTGCCCTGGGCGGAGGCCGCGGTGATGATCACGAAGCTCACCGTGCTGACCAGCCCGTTCGTCGGCGCCCTCTCCCGGACCACCATGGACGGGGTCGCCTCGTGGCTGACCGAGGGCCCGGACGGCGAGGAGCGCGTCGAAATGGCCACCTTCGAGGGGAAGCCGCTCTCCCTGCTCACCGCGACCTACTCCAACGTGCCGGAGACCTTCAGCACCCTGACGTGCGGGATCATCCCGGTGGTGGACCGGAACCACGCCCCGGACATCTTCCAGGCGTGGTCCGCGACCCAGAAGCAGGCCGAGCGCGCGGAGATCATCGCCACGACGGGCCTGTGGATCGACCGCGGGGACATGGTGTGGTTGGGCACGAACGGGAGCATCACCGCGACCGGGTTCCGCGAGAACATCCGCGGGAAGGCCGAGAGCCTGCCCGAGGTCGACCTGGTGTACGTCGACCCCGACGAAAACCCCGGCGCGGTGATCCGCGCGTTCAAGGAGTGGAACGACGCCCGGGACCTGCTGACCGACGATTTCGTGTCCTTCCACACGGCGCAGACCGGCGCCGTGATGGCCTCGGCGCTGGGCCTGCAGGTCCAGGGCGGGTTCGCCCTGTTCCTGAAGCGCGGATCCGGAAAGTCGGAGCTGCTGAAGATCTGCGGCCTCTGGTACGGACCAGCCTGGGGGAAGCGGACCGCCATCAAGCTGAACGGCACGGTCGCGGCCCTGACCCGGAGCATGCTCGACGGGAACAACCTGGTCATCGGGATGGATGACGCGCGGAAGAAGCCGAACGCGCAGAAGCAGCAGGAGCTGCGCGACACCGTCGACGCCGCCATGCGCATCGCGAACGAAGCCGACGCGCTCCCGCGCAAGTCGGTCCAGGCGCCCGGCGGCGGGTGGATCAATGCCCCGGAGTTGCCGTTCTCGGTCCGTGTCCCGCTGATCACCGGCGAGAACATCAAGGTGCTCGGCATGGAGGCCAGCACCGCCCAGCGCACGTTCTCCTGGACCCCGGCCGACGGGGGCTCCCTGCTGAAGGGGCACGGCCGGATCAAGCCGGCCCTGGCGAAGCTGACCGAGAACCGCGCCCAGTCGATCCTGCTGTCGGCGGTCATCGTGAACGCGCTCCGGATGGTCCAAGGCACCTCGAACCCGCGGGCGGAGCTGGACGCGGTCATGCAGCACCTGCGCCAGCGGGAGTACGAGATCCTGGGGACCTACGATGTGGGGCTGACCGAGCGCGACCGCGACATCGTCGCCCCGATCCTCGCCGGTTACCGGGCGATGACGCGGACCCTGATGCAGGCCGTGAAGGCCGGCGGCGCCGTGGGCCTCCTCTCAAACCCGGAGGCCAGCCTGAAGGCATGGATGAAGGCGCGCAGGGACGAGATCGTCGAGGCGTGGCTGCGGCACCGCGAACGCTTCGGGGAAGACGCCGAGGCCACGCACGCCCCAATCATCCAGGTGCTCGCCGAGGCCCTGGAGAACGGAACCGCGTGCTGGGGCCAACCGGTCGCCCCGAATGACGTGAAGGCCCGCATGCCCCAGTGCCTCGGGAAGGTCGAGCGGGGGAAGGTCTTCTTGCTGAAGGCGGGGACGCAGAAGATCCTCAAGGACATGGCACGGAACCACGATGCGGCGGAGCTGGAGCTGGAGTTCTCCGAGCGCGGCAAGACCGTCAAGCGCCGCCCCTACGCCGGGGTTACCTCGGCGCTCTATGGTTGGGAAATCGACCTGTCGGTGTGGAACGAGGCCTTGGGCTTCGGGCAGACGGACGACGACACAGACCTCAGCGGACCGGAGCGCGGCATGGTCGAAAACAGGGTGGTGCCGTTCGGCGAGATCGCAACGGTCGGGATGCGGCAGGACACCCGGACCCGCAAGGAGCTGATCGAAGCGTACGCAGCAGCCTAGCGCGAACCCAACCCCGGGTACCTAATGACCTCACATCCCCGGCTACGGGAGGACCGGGGGCGCGTCACGCGTGCCTCACCTTCTGTGCGCATGGGCTTGTCAGAAGGGTGCCACGTCAACCGCCCATGAAGAAGCATAATCACGCAACGGGTGGAGGGTTCCATCGGACAATTGGGAATACCGATCTGCGGCGACACCGCCGTCGGCGACGCCGCGGCAACGCCGACAGCCCCTGCGACCATGCCCCGCAGGACCCCGTCCGGCCGCCCCGCACGCGGGTCCGAACTCCCTGCGACCGGGCAGCCCGAACGCCCTCGCGTGAACCTTGCGCCAAGGAACCCCGGATCTGCCACGGCAACGGGACGAGATGGCATCCACACCCAACCGGAGACCGAACCCACCGCGAAGATGGAGGAGGAAACATGAGCCACATGCTGGACACGGCGGAGCGCACCGACCCGTACTGGGCCCCGCTGTGGGCCGGGACCAGCCAGGCGGCGTGGCCGCCCCCCGGCGGCACCGGGCTCGGCCGGCGCATGACATCCGCCCGTGCGGCCGGCACCCTCACAGGTGCCCGCCGCACGGCCGTCGCCGGGCTGCTGGGATGCGTCGACGCCTGGGGCACCGTGACCGCCGAGCAGGCCGCGGCGACGACCGGGGACCCCGGACTGCTCGATCCCCGATCCGCCCCGGTCCGCGCCCTGTGCACGTTCGGTGCCATCGAAGTCGGGACGTTCCCCGCCCTCGCCCTCAACCCAAACCTGGCCGCCCCGGTCCTCTACCGGCGCGGCCCTGCCGAGCGCCTTCAGGCCGTGGGCGAGCTGTTGCGGCCACGCGAACGATTCGCGGCCACCGGCGGCCTGCCCTGGCAGACAACAGCCAGCTGGGACCGTCACAACGTCCTCGCCGCGGAGGTCGCGCTCCGCGCCGCGGAACTGCCCTGGGTGGCAGCGGTCCTGGGCGAAAAATACGGCGCCGGCGCTCTCCTGGCCGCGGACCGGGAACCGTGGCCCATGCGGGGGGACGCCCTGATCGTGCGCCACGACGGGTTCCGGATCGCAATCGAACTCACCGCCAACCATTCGACGCGCCTCGAGGGCAAGGCGAACCGCTGGGCACGCTTCATGGCAGGGAACCCGCTCGAACAGACCGGCCTGATGGTGGTGTTCCTGACAGCCCCTCACCCCGGGGACCGGCGCCTGGGCGACGGGACCGCCGGAATGAAACGGGCACTGCTGCGGGCCACCGCCCGATGGCCCGCGCTGGACCGGGACGCCCCGCGCACCCGCATCGGCGTGGCCGCGTGGAGCGACTGGTTTCCCCGCCCGCGCGAGGTGTCCGAGGCGTTCGCCGAGTTCCGTGCCGACGTGCCCGCGGGCCGGACCGGCGGGGCCGGCAGGTGGCGCAGCGCGGCCCTCGCCGGGCTGTCCTTCGACCCAGCCGACGGCTACGACCCCGGACTCCTTCTCGCCAACACGTTCGCGCACGTCCCCCACTGGCTGCGCGCCGCATGACCCCCGCCCCCAACGCCCGGGCGGGGTCCGGTGGATCCCCCAAAGACCCACCGAACCCCGCCACCCCCACCACCACGAGTACGGGGACGGGGGGTTCGGTTCACGCGGGTTCGGCGAGCATCCGCACCGCGGCCGTTCGGCCGGCCCGCTGCCGGATGTGCGCCGTCGGGCACCGAAAACCCAGCCGCGCCACCACCCACCGCCGGCGGGTACACGCACCGCTCGTGCCCCTACTCGGCCGCCATTCACGTTCCTGGTTGCCTGCACGGACTTGAGCACGAGTCGTCGCTGCGGGACGCGTAGCCGCCCAAACGACACCGCCCTGGATCGCCGGTCCCATCCCGCCGAATGGATCCCACGCTTTATAGGGGGTTAGGGGAAGTCGCGTGGTTGTTCTTGGGGGAAATTTGCCTTGGGCCTGATGGGTTGGCTGCGCCAAATGACGGTGCGTTCGGAAGCGACCGGCGCGACCCGCGGAGGCAATGGGAGGCGTCGCGTAGCCGGCTGTCCATAACCCCGTCCGACGGTACGGTGGCCGCGCCGTTCACATGATGGTCACACCGTCCCGTGTGCCGTGGACATTGTCCCGATTTCCTCCCGTGGCGCACACAACTCCGTGGACATTGGAGCACAGTGGCACCGGGACGGCCGCAGGTGGGCATGTTCATTTGACCACTGGGCAAATTGGCGAACGCGTCCATCGCGGCCTTTCGCGTGCGTTGGCCTATTGGACCAATGCGCCAGTTGCACATTGCTCGAATTGGTTATTCGCCAAGTGGGCCATTCGACGAATGTGCAACTTGCCGGTTGGCCCTCCCGGGAGCCCGGCGCCCTGGGCGATCGTTCGCTGGGCATGGCGCGGGGTCGGACGCGGATCGACCAGGTTGTTCCTCGTTGGCGCATCCAGGGCCAAGGCGTGGCCGTGGATCAGGCATACAACGCGCACTGTCACACTGATACAGCGGCACACTGTCTACCTGTTACAGCGGCACAGCGGCACACTTATACAGCGGGGCGGCACAGCGGCACACTGTCACACTGATACAGCGGGGCGGCACAGCGGCACACTGTCACACTGATACGCCGTGTGGCGCACTGGGGCTTCGTGCCGCGCAAGACGTCCGCTGCGGCGCGCCGATGGTCCACCAGCCCGGCCGCCGAGCGGCCGAAGCCCCACGTTGCCACCGCCACCCGTAGCGGTTCACCCCTCCCCGGAGGGGCTTCCTTCCCGTTCGGCTCCCCGTGTCTCCCCGCAGCGGGACCTGCCGGTCTTCACGTTCATCGCGGCCACACACGACTGCGTCCCTTGATCGGGGCATGGCACCGCCGTCTCCCATGCCCGAAAAAAACGGGCTCGGCTAAATCCAGTCTCAGCGCACCATGTATTGCTCCAATGACCCACTAGGCAGATGCACCAGTGCGCCATTGCTCAAATCGGCTATTGAACGAATGGACCAGTGAAGCAATGAGGCAATGAGGGATGAAGGGACCTGCGGGCATGACGGGGCGCCCTATTCGACCCTTGCATGCGGATGGGCGAGCCGTTCCGGTCAACGAACCGGGAAGATCGCGTGCGCTGGCCATGGCTATCTGGTACGCAGTCAACGCCAACGCGGCGGTGGCCTTCGGCTTTGACGCCTGGGTCCAGCGCGTCAATTTCGACATGCGGCCCGAGCACAACTCGAGGGCCCGCGGTGCTCGGACTCGATGCCTTCGACCGGTCCCCAGCCCAGCCATGACCGATGCACATACGCCACGGGACAGAAGCCCGGCGACGGCGGCTGTCGCCGTGAACCGAACCCACTGTCGAGCACTCCCGCCAGCATGATCCCCCAACAAGCGACCATCCACTTGGACACCCCGATGCTTGGCCACATAGACAACGACGCGCGGATCCTCGCCGGCAACGAGGGTGTGCCCTACACGGCGGAGATCCAGGCGGCGATCTTCAAGGCCCTGGTGTGTTGGATGGGCGAAACCGTCGGCACCGGGTTCGTGGACGGCGTGCTCCGCTCTGCCGTGCAAGGCGACCGGACCCGCGGAAATGCCAGAACATGGTGAACCCCGGGTCGACCGCGCCGCCAACGGGCAGGATTGCCGGTCCCGGTGGTCGATTCGTATAAAAGCCGTGACGTGGCGATGACGCATGACCGAGAACCTGGCGCGCGGCACAAGCATGTCGGACCCGTGGGCAACAATGGGCCCATGAAGCGCCTTCAGTTCACCACTGTCACCGGCGAGCTCTACCTCGTCGACTTGGCCTCCCGCCGCATGGTGTCGCTGCCAGGGGACGACCCGCTCCGGGCGATCGCGGGCCGCCACCCGACCCGGATAAGCCGTGTCGAACCCTTGCAGGTTGGCCAGCCGGCCGTCATCCACTACGCCCTGCCCCGGGACGAGATCCCGCCGAAGGTGACAAAGCCCGTCGCCGAGATCGAGGAAGACCCCGCGGTCTGGGCGTGGGACGACATCGTGGATCCGGGGGCGGGACGTGCGCACGGCACGGCCGCGGCCGACGCCTACCGGCGCCGGGTCCGGGATCTCGCCGGGCGCGCGGCCACCCGGATGTCCGGCGGCGTCCCCACGCCGCTGGACGTCCGCCACGGCGGAGACACCATCACCATCGCGTTCCGAGCATCCATTTCGGCGTGCGAGGAGCATTTCGAACCGCTGATCGCCACCGGTCGCCTCGGATGGCACCGACGGCGCACCAACGACGAAGGACTCATCGCGTACACGTTCCTTGATTCCGAGCCGACCCCGCCGCCACGAGGTCTCTCGGGTCCGGGCGAACACCGGAAGCGCATCACCACGGCCTCCGGCACGGTCTACCTGCTCGACACCAGGCTGATGGGACTTATGCGCCTTCCCGGCGCGGACGCCAACGCGGACCCCGAGGACTTCCTCGTCCGACCGGTCCTCAGCGTCGAGCAGCTTGAAGTCGGGCAGAACGCGCTTTTCGTCCTCAACACGCCGCGTCCCACGAACCCGGACCGCATCCAAAGCACGACGGTGGTCAGCATCGAGGAAGACCCGGAACAGTGGGAATGGGACGGGATCGTCACGCGGCACCGCGCCACCGAGATCGCCGGCGCGCTCTACTGGGCCGTAAGAAGCGCCGCGGAACACGCCGCGCGCGAAACCGGCGCCACCGTGGAGATCGACGACGCCGGTCGCGACCTGCACCTCGCCTTCACCGCGGACGACACGGGTCCCGGGAAACTGGCGGACGTCCAGGACGCGTTCGAGGCGTGGGCGACCGCGGCTACTCCTTGGAGCAAGCAACGACTCGCTCCGGGGCGGGTCCGGTACACCATCCCGGATCTCGGGCAGCACGGGGAGGAGT